>JANOAP010000159.1:0-23979 GCA_031411175.1 Rhodoferax sp.
TGTGGTGACGGAACTTTTTCGCCTGAGCGCAGGCATAGAGATTACGCACGCGCCCTACAAGAGCAACCCGGCGGCGGAAATGGATCTGGCGTCGGGGCAGATTCAAATGATGATCGGCAACATCACCTCCATGGAACCCCATGTGAAATCGGGGCGCCTTCGTGCGCTGGCAGTGACTGGGCCCAAGCGGTCGCCGTTGTTGCCCAACGTGCCCACGATGGCAGAAGCCGGGGTACCTGCTGCAGAAATGATGACATGGGGCGGGGTGATGGGCCCGGCAAATATGCCTGTCGAGGTGGTGCAGAAAATCAATGCCGAATTCAATGCCGCGCTCCATGATCCGAAGGTCATCAAGCGGCTCGCCGACCTGGGATGCGACTCAGCACCTACATCGCTTACGACATTCAATGACCTGATCAAGACTGAAAATGAAAGATGGGGCGCCGTGGTCAAAAAGAACAACATCACGGCAGACTGATGGTACGCAGTTTTTATGGCGCGTGACTATGACTTCATAGTGGCGGGTGCCGGCATGGTCGGTGCCGCCATCGCCTATGGCTTGGCCAGAATGAACCGCCGCGTGCTGATGCTGGATGGGGCGGACACGGATTTCCGTGCCGCGAAGGCCAACTTCGGCCTGGTCTGGGCCCACGGCAAAGGGATTAACCATCCGGCGTATCAGCGCCTGTCCATCGAGGCCTGCCAGGCATGGCCTGCATTTGCAGCGCAGCTGGAGGCAGAAACCGGCATGGCACTCGCGTATGAGCGTAACGGTGGCTTGCATTTCTGCCTGAGCGACGAAGAACTGTCCTCGCGTGCCGCACAACTGGATGCATGGCAGGCCCAAACACCAGAGCTTGCACCTTCGACTCTCATGCTGGGCCGTGCCGAACTCGTCCGCCGTTTCCCGTCCATGCGACTTGGCAAGGACGTTGCCGGTGCAAGCCTGGGGGATCTGGACGGCCAGGTCAATCCCTTGCGGTTGCTGGCCGCCCTGCAAGCGGCATATCTGCGCCGGGGGGGCGAGCTGCTAAACAACCATGCCGTGACCGCCATCCACAAGCTATCGGGCGGCGGCTTCGAGGTTGTGGCGGGTGACTACCGAGCGCGCGGCGAGCGCGTGGTCATCGCGGCTGGTTTGGGCGCGTCTGCGCTAGGCCCCATGGTCGGTCTCGATGTGCCCTTGCGGCCTCTGCGTGGCCAGATCCTGGTGACCGAGCGCGTGGCCCCGTTGCTGCCCATACCGGCCAGCGGGCTGCGCCAAACCGGCGAAGGTACCGTGATGATCGGAGTCACCCAGGAGGACGTGGGCTTCGACCTGGGTACAACGTCCGACGGCGCTGTGCGCGTGACGCGCAAGGCCTTGCGCATCCTGCCGGACCTGGCCCGCGCCAAGCTGGTGCGCCAGTGGGCTTGCCTGCGGGTCATGACGCCGGATGGCAATCCGGTGTATGCCAGCTCAGTGAGCCACCCCGGCGCGGATATCGCCACTTGCCATTCCGGCGTCACCTTGGCCTCGTTCCACGCCGGTGCCTATGCAGATGCGCTGGCCAACAGCGTGCTGCCGGGCTCCTTGCGAATCTTTCACCATGAGCGCTTCAATGTTCCGAAAAATCAATGACCCTCGCGGCCCGCTGCTGACGCTCACGGTCGATGGTCAAGTCGTCACAGCAGAGGTCGGCGAGACCGTCGCCGCTGTGCTGCTGCGCCAGCTGGCACCGGCCAGCCGCAGCACCCCGGTGCACGGCAGCCCGCGCGCACCGTTTTGCATGATGGGTGTGTGCTTCGATTGCCTGGCTATCGTGGATGGCGCGACGTCAACGCAGTCCTGTCTGGTCACGGTACGCGAAGGCATGCGCGTGGAGCGCCAATTTGGCCGCCAGAGCGTGACGCCATGACGCACCCCACGACGCGCCAATTCGATGCGGTGGTGATTGGCGCGGGCCCGGCCGGCATGAGCGCCGCCATCGGCATGCGTGGGCAGGGGTTGTCGGTGCTGGTGGTGGACGAACAGCCCGCGCCGGGTGGCCAGATCTGGCGCGCGGTGGAGGCGGTGGCACCCACGCCAACGGGCGTGCTGCTCGGCGATGATTACCGCTCCGGCACCATGCTCGCGGGCCGCTTCCGTGCATGTGGCGCTGTGTATGAGCCGCAGACGCAGGTCTGGCAGATTGAGCTTGGCGAGCCTGGCTGGCGTGTCTACATGACACGGGATGGTCAGGCCGAAATGGTGCGCGCCACGCAGGTTGTGCTGGCGCTGGGTGCGCAGGAACGGCCAGCGCCGTTTCCGGGCTGGACCTTACCGGGCGTGCTGACGGTAGGCGCGGCCCAGATCCTCTTGAAGACGTCGCGACAGGTGCCGTCAGAACCCGTCTGGATTGTTGGCGGCGGGCCACTGCCGCTGTTGTACATGGTGCAGCTACTGCGCGCCGGCGGCAAGATTGCCGGTTGGCTCGACACGGCACCCCCTGGTGCCTGGCTGCGCAGCTTGCCTTGGGTGGGCGCAGCGCTGGTGAGCTGGGGGGACATCCGCAAGGGCCTGGCCTGGCTGAAGGAACTTAAAGCGGCCGGCGTCTTGCATGTGCAAGGCGTGACCGCTGTGCGGGCGCTGGGTGAGGACCGTTTGCAGGAGGTCGAATACACACAGGCCGACGGCAAGACGATGCGTGCCCAAGCCAGCGTGTTGTTGTCGCACGAAGGCGTCGTTCCGTCCATCCACATGACCAGTGCGCTCGGTTGTGCACACAGCTGGAACGCACAGCAGGCGTGCCTCACGCCTGACCTGAACGCCTGGGGGCAGACCAGCAGGCCGGGGGTGTATGTGGCGGGTGACGGTGCCAGCATCGGCGGTGCGCTGGCCGCGTGCGTGCGCGGCGAGTTGGTCGCGCTTGGCGTCGCCATGCAAGCCGGGCGCTTGTCGCCGCACGAGGCAGACGCACGCGCTGAGCCGCTGCGCAAAAAACTGAAAGGGCTGTTGCGCTTGCGCCCCATGCTGGATGCGCTCTATCCACCGCGTGCCGAGATTTTTGCGCCAACTGACGACACCATCGTCTGCCGCTGTGAAGAGCTCACGGCGGGCGATGTCCGCAAGGCCGCCGCTATGGGTCAGCCGGGGCCTAATCAACTCAAGTCCTACACGCGCGCCGGCATGGGCCCGTGTCAGGGCAGGCAATGTGGCTATACCGTTGCGCACATCCTCGCGACGCAGCAGAAACGACCGGTGGCCGAGGTGGGCTTCTACCGCATCCGGCCGCCATTGAAACCTTTGACACTGGGAGAACTGGCCTCGCTGAACATTGACGAGAAACAAACATGAATACGGAGGGCGATCGCTGTATCCCGTAGGTTTGACATCAATGGGCCTGAAATAGCGTTCGTGGTGTCAACCCCGCGCAGGAATCGCCAGCCCCTTGACCACTGCGGGCCGCGCCAGAAAGGCCGCCAGCGCCCGCGTTACATGCGGGAAGTCCTGAATGCCAACCAGCTCGCCCGCCATGTAGAAATCAGTCACCGTGCGCACCCAGGGGAAGGTGGCGATGTCGGCAATGGAGTAGTCGTCGCCCATGATCCAGGTGCGGGAGGCCAGCCGCTGGTTCAGCACGCCCAGCAGGCGTTTGGATTCAGCCACGTAGCGGTCACGCGGGCGTTTGTCTTCATAGTCTTTGCCCGCAAACTTGTGGAAGAAGCCCAACTGCCCAAACATCGGCCCCACGCCGCCCATCTGGAACATCAGCCACTGAATCGTCTCGTAACGTCCGGCGGCGTCCTTCGGAATGAACTGCCCGGTTTTCTCGGCCAGGTACAGCAAAATCGCGCCAGACTCAAACAGTGCCAGGGGCTTGCCTCCCGGCCCGTTGGGGTCCAGGATGGCCGGAATCTTGTTGTTGGGGTTCAGTGAGAGGAAGGCGGGTGACATCTGGTCGTTCTTCTCAAAGCTGACCAGATGCACCTCATACGGCAGGCCCATCTCTTCCAGCATGATCGACATCTTCACGCCATTGGGCGTGGGCAGTGAATACAGTTGCAGCCGCTCGGGGTGCTGGGCGGGCCATTTCTGGGTGATGGGGTGGGCAGAGGCAGCGTTCATGGGGTTCCTTGGGAATTGGGCGGCTTGCGCCAATCGCAAGCATTGTGAATTTTCACATGGCAGACATATCCCCGCACCAAGGGGATGTTCAGCACACCATCCCAGCGTTAAAGCTGGACGGGAGGCAAGCGTGAAGGCTCATTGACATATTTCGCAACTACTCGGGTCGGTTTGATGCGAATACGCTGCGGTCTTGCTCGACGGTAGTGCTCAGATATTTGTCTTGGCGCATCAGGATGTTGACACAAGCGTCGGCCTTCACACTTTCAAATGCCTCCGTATTGGCACACGGCTGGCCCACCCGCCAGCTTGGGACCGCATGTCGCAAGCCCAGGGGGTAGTGAAGCGGTTTGAGACGCTTACCCAATATGCTGTCGACCAAACGCTTTCGGAAATCAAGCCTGGCAGGAGCCGCCGTTTATTCTCGTAGCGACAGAACCATAACGCTTGCATATTTGTTGGAATCTAGGGGCTACCCTCAGCAAAAATGAGGTCTGCTCTGCCACAGGCCACTGCGAATCGGCCCTGTACCACCGTGCCGATGGTGAGTACCCCACCCCGCCACAGCCCGAGTGCGCGAACGCCCTCTTCCAGATCGACGGTGACCAGGGTATAGGGCAACTCGGCTGCAAATGCGGCGTGGAAGGCGTGGTGGGCCACCGTCCAGCTGTGCACCGTCCCTCTGCCCCTGGCGGGGATCCAGTTCACCTCGCTGGAATAGCAGCGATCGCACAGCAGGCGCGGGTAGTGCCGCACTTTGGCGCAAGCGGCACAGCATTGCAGCACCAATCGCCCGTTGAGAGCGGCCTCCCAGTAGGGCTGAGAGAGCGCATTGGGCAGCGGAAGGGGTTTGTCGATTGGGTTCATCTTTTCAGCCCCTGCGCAAGATGGCAACCGCGCCGTCGCCCATATCGCCGTAGCCCGTGACAAGACCGACCTCAGCATCCTTGACCTGCGCCCGCCCGCCATCGCCGCGCAACTGTCGGACCAACTCGACAATGTGATTCAAGCCCCAGACGTGGGCCTGCGATAACAGGCCGCCGTGGGTGTTGGTTGGCAGCGCGCCGCCGGGGCGTAGTTTCCCGTCCTGCACGAAGGGTCCGCCCTCGCCTTTGGCGCAAAAGCCCAAGTCCTCCAGTTGCCTGATCACCGCGTAAGTGAAGCAGTCGTAGATTTCGGTGAGGTCGATGTCAGCGTGGCTGACGTCGGCCATACGGAAAGCACGCGCGGCGGCTTTGGCGATGCCCAGACTGGTCATGTCGGGGCGTTGCGTGATCGACCCCGGTGAATCGGGATGACCCTCGGCAACGCCCGAGATGAACACGCGACGATGGCGCATGTCGGCCGCGCGATCTGAGGCGCTGACGATGATGGCCGCGCCGCCATCACTCTCCAGGCTGCAGTCGAGCAGACGAAACGGGTCGGAAATCATGCGCGAGTTACGGTGATCTTCCAGGGTGATCGGTTTTTTCATCACCGCGTTGTCGTTAAGCAGCGCATGCATCCGGTGGCTCACGGCCACTTCGCCAAAATGCGCCTGCGTGGTGCCGTACAAGTCCATGTGGCGTCGCGCCATCGGTGCGTACAACTGGGCCGGCGCGATAGCGCCAAGCGGGTATTCGAACTCAGTCACAAAGTGGAACTGCGGCATGGTGTGGATGCGCGCACCCGCTTTGGTGATCGCGGCTGCGGTCACATTGCGGCCGAAGGTGATCAGCACGTGGTTACATGCGCCTACTGCGACTGCGGCGGCCGCGCATTGCAGGGCCATGACCGGACTTGCGCCGCCGTGTGGAATGAGTGCTGAAAAACGCAAGTCAGGAAGGCCGAAATTGTCAATGAAATCATCAGCCGTTCCGCTGACGATGCCTATGGGAATCACGCCATCGATGTCTTTCGGTGTGATACCCGCGTCCGCCACGGCCTTCAGGGATGCCTCTAGCTGCAACTCGAAGGCCGTTTTGCTTGAGCCGCGCATGTACACGGTCTCGCCAATGCCTGAAACACAGGCTTTGTCACGCAGCGACATGGTTATCTCTTTGCTTCATGTTGTGGGAGCCTTGGCCGACGCAGGCCTGGTGAGGCGGGGTCGCGTTCGGCCCAGCTTGCGCTCACGCGCCAACTGGCGACGGTAGAACGTCGGGTCAAGCTCCAGCGCATAGCGTGGGCTGCCCGGGAAGTGGCGGCGCAGGAAGGCCTGCTCTTCTTCCATCACCTGCCGCATCTCTGCAGCGCCGGGCAAGGTCAACTCCTGGCACACCAGCTCGGTGATCCACTCGGCCTGGTCGTCCATCATGCGGATGTTGCCCCCGCCTGCCACGTTGAAAAGACCGGTGAAGTACAAGCCGCGCAGACGCGGATGCACCACCCGCAGAAAAAGCTCCAACCGGTGGCCATCGAGCGGGCGCAGCCCGGGAGCCAGGAAGGGCAGATCAACGGTGTAACCCGTGCCGGCGATGATGGTGTCGAAAGTCTGCGTGCTGCCATCAACAAAACGTACTTCTCTCCCGTGAATCGAATCGATGCCGGGCTTGGCCTTGATCCGGTCCCAGACGAAATGCGCCATCAGGCTGGGATGACTGGTCGGGTGCGTGCGGCTCTTGGGCGTCGTGAACCCCCACTGCTCCATCCGGCCGTGGACGATGCGCGTCAGCAATTCACGGACAGTGCGTCGTACCGGCCACGGCATCCATTTTTTTTCCAGCTTGGCGAGCACCCGCGAGGTCGGAACACCAAACAGCATGCGCGGCATCACCAGCACCGGCGAGCGGGCCGAGATGGTGGTGGACTCGGCTACCACGCAGATGTCGGACGCGATGTCCACGGCGCTGTTGCCCATGCCAACCACCAGCACCCGTTTGCCGCGAAAGGGCTCGGGAATGCGGTAGCTGTGCGAATGCAGGTACTCGCCGCTGAAGTCATCGCGCCAGGCCGGATGCGAAGGCGCGCTCTGGTGCCCGCTGCCAATCACCACCGCGTCAAAGTCACCACCATCACCAGTCTCCAGCTTGAGCCGCCAGTGCTCGCCCAGCGGCGCTACGTCAACCACCCGTGAGTTGAAGCGAATGTGGCGCCGGATGTCGAATTTGTCGGCATAGGACTCGAGGTAGTGACGTACCTGCCGGTGGTCCGGGTACAGAGGCCCGTCTTCAGGGAAAGGAAAATCCCGGTAGGCCGTGACCTTGGCTTCGGAGTTGAGGTGTAGCGACAGGTAGGCCGGTGCGATACCGTTGTCATTGTTAAAGACCCAGAGCCCACCGATGCAGGTACCGAGTTCATAGACCACCACCTCCACGCCGCGTTCGAGCAGGTGCCGGGCCGCGCACAGACCGGCAGCCCCCGCACCGATCACGGCAACGCGGCGCTGGCCCGCCGGGCCGGTGGTTACGTTGGCGGTGGGGGTGGTCGTTGCAAAAACCATGCTCATCAGTCCAGCTTGGCGCCCGACAAGCGCACCACTTCTCTCCATTTCACGCGCTCTTGTTCGGCGAAGACTTCGGTTTCCTTAGGGGTGGTAGCCTTCAGGATGGCGCCGATCTGGAGGTATCTTTCTTTCACGGCTGGGTCCCCGGCGATTTCGGCAATGGCGGCTGACACTCTATTGGCTATGGCTGGCGGCGTACCCTTGGGCATCACGAAGGCACCCCAGGACGTAACGACGAAGTCCTTCACACCGGCTTCAGCCATGGTAGGAACCTCGGGCATGGTGGGCCAGCGCTCGGGGCAGGTCACGGCCAAGGCCCTGACCTTGCCGGTCTTGATCAGGGGTGTGTAGCTGGCGATGTTGTCGATGGCAAAGTCGGTGTCACCGGACATCAGGGCGGGCATGGACTGGGCCGCACCACGGAACGGGATATGCACTGCATCGATGCCGGTGATGGTGCGAAACAGCTCCCCCGCCAGGTGCGGCGTGGTGCCGATACCGGCCGAGCCGAAGCTCACACCTTTGGGCTTCTTCTTTGCCCACTCCAGAAATTCCCTCACCGACTTGGCGGGGTTGCTGGGTGCGACGACGAACGCGTTACAGTTTTCCCAGACCTTAGAGATGTACACGTAGTCAGCCACCGGGTCGTAGGGTAGCTTGGCAAACAGGAACTGGTTGATCGTCAAGGTACCGATCGTGGCCGAGCCGATGGTGTTACCGTCTGGCGGCGCGTTCTTAACCGCTTCCATGCCGATGTTGCCACCTGCGCCTGTCTTGTTGTCCACCACCCAATTGCCACCCAGCTTGCCTTGCAGCTTTTCTGAAAGGTGTCGTGTCAGCACGTCAGAGGCACCACCGGCGGTGAACGGCACGATAACCTTGACGTTCGAGCTGGGCCAGTTGTCCTGAGCATGGACAGCGGCAGTGAAAGCGAATGTGGCCAGGGCGGCGGCTTGGATCAGGGTGCAGCGCAACGGGGTCATGAGAGATCTCCTAGGAATGAGCGGTGATTATTGGAAAGAGAGAAAGAACGCTTAATTTTTATAGAAATCAGCAGGCCTTCATGCGTCCTTGCGGACCTTGGGCAGCAGCGAGTTGGCGATAATTTGCTTCATCACCTCGGCTGTTCCGCCACCGATACGGCACATGCGGGCGTCGGCGAAGGCGCGCGCAATCGGGTATTCCCACATATACCCCCAGCCGCCAAAGAATTGCAGGCACTGATCCATGACCTTGAACTGCAGATCAGTCGTTACTAGCTTGCAGGACGCGGCGTCGACCGGATCAAGCTGGCCGTGCAGGTGCAGCGCCATGCAGCGGTCCACGAACACGCGCTGCGTTAGCACCTCAGCATGCAGGCCGGCCAGCGTGAAGCGAGTATTCTGGAAATCGGCCAGCGTCTGGCCGAACATTTTTCGGTCGGCGGCGTAGGTGCGGGTCCATTCCAGCGCAGCTTCGGCGGCGGCGACGCCACGGATCGCCTGGATCAACCGCTCCTGCGCAAGTTGCGTCATCAGAACGGCAAAGCCGCCGCCCTCGCTTCCGAGCAGGTTGGACACTGGTACCCGCAGGTCGGCGAAAAATAGTTCCGAGGTGTCCTGGGCCTTGCAACCAATTTTTTCCAGCTTGCGCCCGCGGGTGAAGCCCGCGCGGTCCGTCTCCACCAGAATCAAGCTGACACCCTTGGCACGCTGCTTGGGGTCAGTCTTGCAGGCCAGCAGCAGCAGGTCTGCGCTGTGGCCATTGGTAATGAATACCTTCTGACCGTTGATCACATAGTCGGCGCCGTCGCGGATGGCCTGGGTGCGGATGTTTTGCACGTCGCTGCCACCTGAGGGCTCACTCATGCCGAGTGCCACCACCACCTCGCCGGTAGCCATCTTCGGCAGCCACTTGCGCTTTTGCGCCTCGGTGCCGAATTCCAGGATGTAGGGCGCGACAATGTCTGAATGCAGGTAGAAGGTCGGACCCGTCGCCCCGGCGCGCGCCATCTCCTCGACCAGGATGGCACTGTGCAGAAAGTCGCCGCCCAGCCCGCCGTATTCTTCCGGCACATTGACGCAAAGCAACCCCAATTCACCGGCCTTGGTCCAGAGGGACCGGGGCACCTGCCCGACCTTCTCCCATTCGGCATGAAAGGGGTTCACGTGCTCCTCAATGAAGCGCTTGACTGTATCCCGAAAGACTTCGTGGTCGGGGCTGAAAATCGTGCGTGGAATCATGGCTGGCGGTTCGACAAAAGAGTGGGAGAGAAAAATAAGAGTTGCGCGCTTTGCTCAGGCATTCCCTTTGCACGCGCCACCCGTATTCATCAGGGACGCGATATGCGTTTCGTTGTAGCCGCATTCGCGCAATATCTCGGCGCTGTGCTGGCCCAGCGTTGGCGGCAGGCGTGTCACCTCGGGTGGCGAGGCGCTCATGCGCACGGGGTTGGCTGGCATGCGCAGAGTGCCCTCCGTGGGGTGCTCTGCAATCGTCCAGAAGTTCACGCTCTGCAAGTGCGGGTCGTTCGGCAGATCTTCCAGCCGGTTCACCACCGAGAAGGGAATGTCGTCTGGCGATAGCAGAGCCAGCCACTCGGCATTGCTTTTGCGCGCCACCTGGCGCTCAATCTCGTCCCAGACCTCACGAAAATGCGTCTGACGCGCGGCAAAGGTCGCAAAGCGCGGGTCGTCCATGATCTGCGGCTCACCGGCCAATTCAAAGAAGCGCCGCCAGTTCGCATCCGAGTAGGGCAGCAACGCCAAAAATCCGTCCTTGGTCTGATAGGGTCGGCGAGATGCGGTGCTCACGGGTGGATACCCCATGGTGCCAAGAGGTGGCTCGAACACATGGCCCCACTGGTGCTCCATCATGTTGAAAGCCGCCATGGTCTCGAACATCGCCACGTCAACCTGCTGGCCCACGCCGGTGCGCAGGCGGTGCATCAAGGCGAGCACGATGGCGTAGGCAGCGTGAACACCGCTGATCTTGTCCGCGACGATGGTGGGCATGAAGCGCGGTTGGCCTGCCAACACGGTCTGCAAGTCGGCCAGGCCAGAGGCAGCCTGAATAATGTCGTCATAGGCAGGGCGGCCTGCGTAAAGTCCGTGGTCGCCGTAACCGGTGACGTGGCAATACACCAGGGCCGGGTTGGTTTTTGACAGACTTGCGTAGTCCAGGCCCAGTCGGTTGGCGGCTGGTGTGCGCAGCGAGTGCAGCAGTACGTCCGTCTTGCCGACCAGTCGCATCAGGATTTCCTGCCCCTCAGGGGTTTTCAGATCCACCACGATACTGCGCTTGCTTCGGTTGCTAGTCAGGAAGAAGGCCCCCATCAGCGGGGATCGACGCGGGCCGATGGACCGCGTCAAATCGCCCTCGGGCGGTTCAAGCTTGATGACCTCCGCGCCCATATCGCCCAGGTACTGGCCCGCAATCGGGCCGAAGATCATCGAGGCGATTTCAAGAACGCGCGTGCCCTCAAGGGGCCGTGGCGATTTCATGGTGGTGTTCTCCATTAAAGGACAGCCAGCGGCGTCAAAGGACTGCCGGTGGCGCCGACGATAGGCAGTGCCGCTGCGACGAAAAGGAATTCAGCGCGGCCAGTGCGGGCCAGCGGCTCCAGCATCAAGCCTTCCAGCAACGGAATGCCGAAGTCGCGGATCACGCACTGGTGAACCGGGAATACGGTGCCCGGCGCGAAAGGCAGCACTTCGACCGCATAGTTGTCAGCGCCAATCAGCGCCACATCCTGCTGCGCCAGCCACAGCCCCGCCGCATAGTCGATGCCCGGCTCGCTGTTGAAGTCGATGTCCGGGTTATCGATCTGCGCAGCCAGCCAGCCGGTGTGCAGCAGCACCGCGTCGCCCGGTTCGATGCGCAGGCCCGTCCGGGCCAGACAGGTCTCGATGTCTTGCCGCGACACCACTTCCCCGGGTTGCAGCGTGCGCCCGCGCAGTTTCACCAGATCGATCAGCAGGCCGCGTGTGAAAGCCGGCGGCATCTTCTCCACGCCCAGCCGTGTCGCGCCCGAAGTGCTGCGCATGGTGGTCTCGCGGTAGCCGTTGAACATCTTCTCTTCGCACCAAGCGTGGCACAGCGCGTCGATGTGGGTGCCGATGTGCAGCGGCATCACGACCGTGTCTTCGGCGAACTGGAAGCCACCGGGGCGCTTTGCGCCAGCGGCGTAATCTCCACCATCGCGACCCATGAAATGCTGGAGGCCGGAGCGATGGCGTGGCACCGGCGTCTTGTGCGACAGCGGCTGCGCCAGACGGATAACCTCGCCGGTGCGCACCAGAGCGGCCGCGCGCTTGACCTGCTCTGCGCCGATCAGGTTAAGCGCGCCCGCTTCGTCTTCAGGCCCCCAGCGACCCCAGGCATTGGGCCGCGGGTTGGTGGTTTCATTGCTGTCCATGTTCGTTCCTTGGTTCGTGCTGCTGAGGTGGTCTAGATGTGGCCTGCGTGGGGACTACAGCAGGGATTTCAGCTTCATTTTTTGCAGCTTACCCGTCGTGGTGAGCGGTAGTTCTTCATCGGCCGCAAAGCGGAAGCGGGCCGGCACCTTGTAGGCGGCGAGTTCCTTTTTGCAGAACTGCGTGAGTTCTTCTGTGGTGACTGCGCTTGCTGGGTTGAGGATGACGATGGCGACCAGAATCTCGTCAAGTGACGGGTCGGGAACCCCGATGACGTAGGCGCTGCGCACGGCCGGGTGCCGCATCAGCGTTTCTTCCACCTCAATGGGTGCTATGTTAATGCCCCACTCTTGACCATTTCCTTCAGGCGGCCGCGGTAGTACAGCCGCCCCTGCGTATCCAACGTTCCGAGGTCGCCGGTGCAGAAAAAACCCTGCGCATCGAAGGTTTCGCGCGTTTTTTCCTCATCTTTGTAATAAGCGCTGAACAGCGGGCCCTGCACGCGGATCTCTCCGACTTCGCCAACCGGGATCGGCTCACCGGTTTCAATATGGCAAATCCGCAGGCTTACACCCGGCAGCGGCTTGCCCACTGACTGCAAACGCACGTCCAGAGGCTCACCCGCATCGATGACCGCGCAGTTGCCGTAAGTCTCGCTCAGCCCATAGACGTTGCAGATCTGCGAGGCGCCAAGGTTCACGGCGCCCATTAGCTGTTCGGGGGTGCCGATCATCGCACCGCTGCGCAGTGTGGACAGGTCGTGCTTCGCCCGGTCTGCATGCTCCACCAGCGCTTGAACCATGTTGGGTGTGCCGTACAGGATGGTGCAGCGCTCGCGCTCGATCAGTGACAGCGCTTCTCCCGCATTGAAGTGCTCTTGCAACACCACGCAGCCACCGTGTGTCAGCAAATTAGGCAGGGCGTTGACGCAGCCGAAACTCCAGAACAGCGACACGGCCAGCCAGAGTCGGTCAGCGTGCGTCACATGCTGACGTTCACCGATCTCGAAAGCGTTCTGAATCCACTTGCCGTGCTGAAGCAAGATGCCCTTGGGCGAGGCGGTTGAGCCTGATGTATAAAGCAGCATCGCGACATCATCGGCGTGAACCACACGGCCAGCAGCGTCAATTTGTTCGTCCGCGACGTCGCTGCCCAGCGCGACCATCGCTTCCCACGACATCCCATCTTGCGCTGCGGGCGCTATGTTCGCGGCAGGCGCTGTGGTGGCGTCGGCGGCCACCCAGACGGTATGGCGTAGGCGCGGCAGAACGGTGTTGCGCGGCTGCATGCCTGCGATCATGACGCGGTAATCGTTTCGCCGAAAATGGTCAACCGCGATCAGGCAGGTCACCTCGGCGTGCGCCAGGGCGTACTCCATTTCGCGCGGCGTGGCCCAGGTGTTCAGCCCGACCGTGGTCGCGCCGAGTTGCTGCAGTGCCAAGAAGGCCAAGACCCACTCCACGCGGTTTCCCATCAAGATGGCGACGTGGTCACCGCGCTGGACGCCCAGGGTCATGAGCCCCTTGGCCGTGCGCCGCACCTCTGCGCGCAAGGCCTTGTAGCTCAAGCGCTGCGCACCGGCAACAATGGCTTCGCGCTCGCCGAATTTTTCGGACTGCTCTTCAAGCAATGCCGGAATAGTCCGGCTGACTGGCATCCTTGTCATGGTCTTGTCGCCTTCCCATTCAAGCGGTTATCAACGGAAGCACTTTTTCCGCCATCAAGGTCATCGAATTGCGCGCCAGCTTGCGGTCTGTCCAGTCAACCCCGGCGTACAGCAGCGTGCCAAATTCGCCCGTCTCCTGCTTCAAAGCATGCAGGCCATCGGCCACTTTCGCAGGCGAACCATGGATTACCAGCTTGTCGATCACCTGCTCCAATGTCACTGCGTCGTCGGACATCTTGGGGTCGGTCTTGAACACGCCCAGAGCACCACGGCGCTTGAGCTTGTTAAAGAGGGAGCGGTAATAGTAGTAATAGGGGCCATCGGTACCGGTCGCGTAGGCCTTGGCGGTCGCATCATCCTGGGCCACGAACACCGTCTTGGCGACACGCCAGTTAGCCGGGTCGGCGACGCGGTTGACGCGGGCGCAGCCTTCGACATATTTTCCCCAGTGGCTCTTGACCCACTGTGGCAAAAGGAAGTTGGCCGAGATCGGGTCCCAGCCCCGTGCTGCGGCTTCGGTGATGCCTTGCGAGAACGGCGACACCGCAGTCACGACAATAGGCGGGTGCGGGCGCTGCAGCGGCTGGGGTACGGTACCCATACCGGTTTCAGGTAGATAGCTGCGCTCAGTGGTGATGTTCCAGAACTCGCCCTTGAGGTTGTAGGGGGGCTTGCTGCTCCAGATTTGGAGAAGTTGGTTGATCGCCTCCAGAAACATCGCGGGGCGCGCCATGTCCATGTTGCCGAAGACCTCTGCGTCTGAAGGCAAAGCACCGGGGCTGATGCCCAGGATAAAACGCCCCCCCAGCAGGTGGTCGAGCATGGCAATACTGCCTGCGACTGCCGCGGGATGGTGGTTTGGCAAATTTAACGTGCCCGTGCCGAGCTTCATGCGCTGGGTGACATCAACCAAGGTCGCCAGAAACAACGCGGAGGAGGTGATGTTTTCCTCGGGGTCTGTCGCGTGCTCACCAACATAGCCTTCGGAAAAGCCGAGTTCGTCAGCCAGCACGAAGGCCTCCCGATCTTCGCGCAGGGATTGTTGCCAATCCTTGCCAAGCGGATGCATGGGCATAGTGAAAAAGCCGAGTTTCATGAAATTCCCTTCACGAGAAACCACTTGACGTTCTCGCTGGTGTGGAGTATCTTTTCAAAAATCGAAATTACTTTCGCATTTTCGAAACTAAAGTATACCGAAAATACGTTAATTGAGGAACTTATTTTGATCGTGCAACGAACCCTGGAACATGCCCGCCCTACTCGCCGCGACGTGGCGAAGCCGCAGTTCGTCGGCTCGGTCACGGATCTGATCGTCCCTGATAACGCCAGTCCCGTACCCCGTCCGCAGTCCTTCCTGGTCGAACAGTCACCGAACTGGACACTTCCCACTCATTTCCACCAAGAGCACCAGTTCCAGGTCTTCGTCGCGGGCAGTGGCACCCTTGGCAAGAGCCCCATAGAGCGACTGGCAGTACATTACGCGTCGCCTCATTCTGGCTACGGGCCACTGATCTCCGCAGGCGAAGGTATTGCCTACTTCACTCTGCGCGCTGTTGGCGACACAGGAGCGTGGTATCTGCCTGAGCAGCGAGAGCAACTGCGGCTGCGCATCAAAAAGCAGCAAGCCCATGCAGCGCCTGCTTCGCATGTCAGCCTCGAACAGTTGCGCAGCCTGGCGCAGCCCATACAAGAGACGCTGATCGAGCTAGACGCTGGTGGCTTGGCGGCCTGGCTGCTTCGTCTGCCGCCGAACCAGAGTAGCCCCGCACCGGCGCGCAGCCATGCCGGTGGTGGGCGTTTTTATGTCGTGACTCTGGGCAGCCTAATAAGCGCAGGCGAAGAACTCCAGGCGTTGGCGACGGTCTTCGTGTCAAGCGAAGAATCTATCGAACTGCGCTCAGGCCAAGACGGCGTGGAGGTACTGGTTCTGCAGTTTCCAGCCGCGGCCGCAAGCTCTTTTATCGATGCGATGCTTGCCGGCACGCCATGACCACAACCCACCAACACGAATCACAGACGAACAGGCCGAGAATACAATTTGAACTATGAGCCCTGACCGTTATTTACGAACCTTTGATGTCCTTGACTTGCTGGTACGCAACAAGGATGGTCTTCGACTGACGGAAATCAAGGAGGCGCTCAATCTGCCGGTGAGCAGTGTCCACAACATGCTGCAGACGATGGTCAGTGCAGATGTTGCCAGTGTGGACGAGGATTTGCGCTACTCGGTCGGCCCGCGCGCCGTGGCTTTGGCATTGCGCACCGTGCAGTTGCTCGATATTCGCAGCCTGGCGCGGCGTCCGCTGCTGGAACTGGCCAAGACCATAGGTGATGACGTGTACCTGGGTTTGAAGCTGGGCAAGCGCGTCATCTATGCGGACCGCAGCCCCGGGACCCAGCGCATCTCACTCGACATCCGGCTTGGTGAGTCCTTGTTCCTGCACAGCACAGCGACCGGAAAGCTGTTCGCCGCCTTCGACGAAAAACTGGCCGCACAGGCCATGCTTGACCGGCTGCCACGGCTGACAAACAACACCATCACTGACCCCAAAGAGCTGGAGCATGAGTACGCGCGTATCCGGATCGCTGGGTTTTCGAAGAGTGCAGAAGAGTCCATTGAAGGCATCGTGGGCTATGCGATCCCGATTTTCGATGCCGCAGGCAAGATCGTGGCAGCCGTGCATGCGTCGGTGCTGACCACCCGCGCCACCAAGGCGCACGAGCGCAAACTGCTGGCCTCAACGCGTGAATGCACTGCGCAGATCGAGAAACTGCTGGGCAATACTCACGCCCAGCCGACCGCCACCGTCAAAGCGGCCAATTTGGACAAAACTGTTCGACGCCGCCTGGCCTGATTCGACAGCCCTGCAGGTAACGTCGCCCATCCCGGCCAGCAGCAAGCTGGCCGCGGTCCGACATTGGTTGAGGTCATCTCAACATTTCCAGTATTAGAATTAGTTTTCGTAATCAGGAAATGTTCATATGACCCATACTGCCAGTGCGGCCGCCTCTACCTCTACTGAATCTGTCAAAAATCCGCCCGGCGCATTGGCCGGTCTGAAGGTGCTTGATGCCAGTCGCCTGCTACCGGCTGCCTTGTGCACCCAGATGCTGGCCGACCTGGGCGCCGAGGTGCTTAAGGTGGAGGAGCCCGGCCGGGGCGACTACCAGCGCAGCTTTCCGCCAATGGGAAAGGTCGATTCAGGCACTTTCCTGCTCTGCAACCGGAACAAGCAAAGCATGACGCTCAACCTCAAAAGCGCAGAGGGCAAGGAAATCTTCAAGCAGCTAGCGACCCAGGCGGATGTGGTCGTCGAGGGCTTTCGCCCCGGCGTGATGAAGCGCCTGGGCCTGGACTACGACACGCTCAAGGTTATCAATCCTCGACTTATCTATTGTGCTGTATCCGGGTTTGGCCAAGACGGCCCTTACAAGCTCGTGGCCGGGCATGACCTCAACTACATGGGCATCATCGGCGCGTTGCCGTTGTTTGGCAAAGCGGGTGAAGGGCCACTGGTGCCGGGGCTGCTCACCGCCGACATCGGCGGTGGCTCGCTCATGGCCGCCTACGGCATCATGGCTGCGGTGATTGCGCGGCATGCCAGCGGTGTCGGCCAGATGGTGGATGTGTCCATGATGGACGGCGCGATGTCCTTCCTGGCCTACCATGCCGCCGAACCGCTGTTTGGCAATTGCGAACCCAAGGGCGGCGAATACCGTAATACCGGCGGCGCGCCGTGCTACAACATTTTCCGCTGCAAAGACCGGCATTTTGTGACGCTAGGTGCGCTTGAAGACCACTTCTGGGCGCGGTTTTGTGACGTGGCGGGAGTGCCAGAACTCAAGGCAGACCCATTCCCGGAAGGCGAGGCCCGAGACCGCCAGTTCGTCCAGCTCGATGCGGTATTCGCGCAGCGCACGCGCAGCGAATGGGTGGCGCTGTTTTTTGAACACGACATTCCTGGCGGGCCGGTCAACACCATGCGCGAGGCTTTCGATGACCCTCAGGTACGCGCCCGGGAAATGCTGCTGCACGTGGATCATCCGGTGGAGGGCCGAATTCCACAGTTGGGCTTCCCGGTGAAGTTCTCGGGTACACCGGGTCGCATCACCTCGCCGCCGCCTTCGCTTGGGGAACACACGGCGCAAGTCTTGGGTCGCCTTGGCTTTAGTGACGAACAAATTCAAGCCATGGCCACGGGTGGGGTCACCTGAAAAAAATTGAGAACACAGGGTTGACTTAAATTCTCGACGCAAGTATATTTTCGAAAATAGGAAAATAATTTCGAATTTTAAAAATTACCAACGTATTCGAGCGATTTTCTTTTTCGGGCCTTTTCCCCAATTGGAGTCTTCATGACGGATCGAATGAAAACAGTGTTCATGCTCACCGCTGGCCTGCTTCTGGCAGCTGCGGCGCAAGCCTTCCCTGAGCGCCCGGTGCGCATGGTGGTGGGCTTTGCGCCCGGAGGCTCTGATATTTCTGGGCGGCTGATCGGGCAAAAGCTATCCGAGTTGTGGGGTCAGCCAGTGGTGGTGGAAAACAAGCCTGGCGCGGCCGGCAACATTGGAGCTGACGCCGTGGCCAAAGCAGCGCCGGATGGTTACACCATTTTGCTGCTGGTCAACTCTTACACCATCAACACTTCGATCTACCGAAATCTGTCTTGGGACTTGCTGCGCGATTTCGCTCCCATCGGCAGGTACGCCACCTCGCCCATGGTGGTGGTCGTCAACGACAAAATGCCGGTGAAGAACTTTGCCGAGTTCGTGGCCTATGCCAAAGCCAACCGAGGCAAGGTCAACTACGGCTCAGCGGGCACCGGAACCGCGCCTCACTTGGCAGGGGAGCTGTTCGCCATGCGCTCAGGGATCGAGATGACGCACATACCCTATAAAGGCTCCGCGCCTTCAGTCACTGCCCTGGTGGCAGATGAAGTTCAGGCCTCGTTTGGGGCCATGTCGGCATTTGACGGCATGGTCAAACAAGGGCGTCTGCGCGCGTTGGCCGTCACCACGGCAGCCCGCTTTCCCCAGTTGCCTGACGTACCCACGGTCTCAGAGGGTGGCCTGCCAGGTTTTGATGTTGACATCTGGTATGGCTTTTTGGCTCCCGCCAAGACCCCACCCGCCATCATAAAAAAACTCAGTGATGACCTCGCCCGCGTGATGGCCGACCCTGAACTGCAAAGCAAACTGCGCGAGCGTGGCATGGAGCCCGCTTACCTTGACAGCGAGAAAACAAGCGACTTGATGAAGCGCGACGTGGCACGCTGGCGCGAAGTGGCCAACAAACTGAAGTTGGTTCTGGAATGACCCCACAAACCCAGGTCGACCCAACCGTTTGGGATCGGCTGATCGGGTCGCTGCTGCCGGATGCGCCCGTCAGACCGGGAGAAGGACTCGGCTCATATTCTTCCGGCCTTCAGCGGCCAGAATGCGTGTTAACCCATTCGTCGGGACAGGTGTTCGTGTCAGACCATCGTGGTGGCGTGTCGAGGATTGACCCCAATGGGGCCACAAGCCTCATCGGCGGCCAGCGACCGGCAGGTAGCCTGCCCCTTGTAACCAATGGCTTCGCCATGCAGCGTGACGGCTCCTTTCTGGTGGCCAACCTGGGCGAGCAAGGCGGTGTTTGGCGGGTTGCACTTGATGGCGCTGCCTCACCTTGGCTCACGGAGGTCGATGGACGGACGGTTAACCGCGTCAATTTTGTGGTCAACGATCAGCAGGGCCGGGTATGGGCCTGTATCAGCGCCACCGATGGCAGCGACGCTTATCCCCTGCGCACTGCGACCGGCTACATCGTCTTGCGCGATGCCTCGGGCACACGGACGGTGGCCGACGGCCTGCACTACACCAATGAATGCCGGGTCAGCCTGGATGGCCAATTCATGTACGTCAACGAAACCTTTGGTCGTCGCCTTTCACGGTTTCGGATCGGGCGGCAAGGCGAATTGACCGCCAAGGAAACGGTCGCAACCTTCGGCGACGGCGACTTCCCCGATGGACTGGCGCTGGACTCACAGGGCGGTGCCTGGGTCGTCTGCGTGGGCAGTAACCGCGTCTACCGTATTGCGGCAGACGGCACGAAACTGACCTTGATTGACGATTCAGTACCTGCCACCACGCAGGCGCTGGAAGCCGCATTTGTGGCCGGCACGCTGAATCGACCCCAGCTGTCTGCCGCGCGTGGACGCAGGCTGGACAACGTCACCAGCATCGCATTTGGCGGTGAGGACTTGCGCACTGCCTACATGGGCTGTTTGGCCGGAGATTCGCTGGCCACCTTCCGCTCACCTGTCGCCGGGGTGAAACCCGTGCACTGGAGCTGGCCATGAGTAGCAACATGATTCTGCTGGAGAGTGTTTTGCAAGCGCTGCTGACCAGCCTGCTTGTTGGTGGAATCTATGGGCTGCTGTGCGTCGGTCTGGGGCTGATTTTCAGCGTCATGCGGGTGATCAACTTTGCCCAGGGTGAATTCATGATGATTGGCATGTACGCAGCGCTCATATTTTTTGACACTTTCGGTTTCGGTCGCGTGCTGGGCGATTGGGGCGGGCTGGCCGCCAGCGCCCTGGCAGCGGGTGCGGCGCTGTACCTGTTTGCATCGTTACTGCACCCGGCACTGCTGGCCAGGGTTACGGGGTCCCGCGTGACAGGTACCGAGGGCGATGGCCACTACCCGCAGTTGACCCTGACCTTGGGTCTGTCTTTGGTACTGGCCAATGGCGGTTTGGTTCTTTTTGGCTCTTCCCCCCAAACCATCCGCACGGCGCTGTCGTCATCCGCCTGGACGATTGGCCCGCTCGTGGGTGAAGATGGTTTGCTGTTTGTCAACAAGGCGAGGGCGCTGGCTTTCATAGTCACGGCGATGGTGGTCGCCCTGGTCGCGCTGTTCATCACCCGCACCCGTGCCGGCAAGGTATTGCGCGCGGCGGCGGACAACGCTGAAGCGGCGACCTACATGGGCATAGACGTGACACGCGCACATCGCTTTGCGTTTGCCTTGGGCGCGGCAGTCACCGGTATTGCGGGGGGCCTGATTGCGGCCTACTACCCGTTTCAGCCCTATGTCGGGGTGGAGTTTGTCGTGATCATGTATGCCGGGGTCGTGCTCGGTGGCATGGGCAGTATCAAAGGTGCGTTCTGGGGCGGACTGATCATCGGCTTGGTGCAGCAAATGTCCACGTTGGTGCTGCCCGTGCAGCTGCAAAACTCAGCCATTTTTGTAGTGTTCCTGCTGGTGATGTTGTTGCGCCCGCAAGGGCTGTTTGGAAAGAGCATTGACCGTGCCTGAAACCAACGTTCGTGCCCAGGCGGCGCAGCCGACATGGCTGACATTGGGCTTGGCCGTGCTCTACCTGGGACTGGCCGCCATCATCGACAACCCCTATATTCTGCTGATCATGACGCTGGTACCGATTTGGGCCACCGTGGGGGTGTCATGGAACGTCTTCAGTGGCTACTCGGGCTTGCTGTCTTTCGGTCACGCGGCATTTTTTGGTTTGGGTGCTTACACGGTCGCCATAGCCTTTGCCAAATTCGGACTGTCTCCGTGGATGGGCATCGTTGCCGCCGCAGGCGTGGGTGCACTGGCGGGTGCGATGGTGGGCATTCCGACCTTTCGCCTGCGCGGCGTCTATTTCAGTCTAGCGATGCTGGCCTATCCGCTGGCCCTTTTGTATGTGTTTGAGTGGCTGGGCCTGCAAGAGGTAGCACTGCCCCTGAAACGGGAAGACGCAGCGCTTTACATGCAGTTTGCAGATCAGCGGGTTTACGTGCTGATTGCAACTCTCATGCTGGTTGCGGCCTTGCTGGTCAATCTATGGATTGCACGTTCGCGCTTTGGCTTGTCTTTGCTGGCGATCAAGCAAAATGAGCTGGCCGCCGAAGCCGCTGGCATCAACCCCTTTCAATGGAAACTACTGGCGCTGGTGCTCTCTGCTGCCATGGCCGCTGTGGCTGGTGGCCTGTATGCGGTCGTGATGGTAATCGTCACACCGCACTCGGTGTTCGGAATGTTGGTGTCGGCACAGGCGCTTATTTTCACCATGTTTGGCGGCGTGGGGCTGGTGGCCGGGCCGGTGCTCGGGGCGCTGATTCTGCTGCCGCTGGGCGAGCTGCTCAATGCCACTTTGGGTACCAGGTTGCCTGGCATTCAAGGTGTAATTTACGGCGCGGCCATCATCCTGATTGTGTTGCTGACACCGGGCGGGATTTTGCCGTGGATTGCAGGGTGGTGGAATGCCCGCAAGGCCGCATCGGCGTTGCCGGTATCCCCGTCCGCACCCCCTGTCAACACGTTGAGTTCGCCTGAGCCACGGGTGGTCGAGCGCGCAGCAGAAAGCATCGTGAGAGGCAGGCTTGCAGGCAGTGCGATTCTCCAGGTGCAGGGCCTCTCCAAGCGTTTTGGCGGCTTGCAGGCAGTGCAGGATGTCAGCTTTGAAGTTCAACGCGGGGAGATTCTGGGCATCATTGGCCCCAATGGTGCGGGCAAAACCACCTTGTTCAATTTGCTCAATGGCTTTATCGAACCGTCCAGCGGCAGTGTTTTGTTTCAAGGTGCCGAGCTGCTTGGTCGCAAACCGTTTGAGATCTGCCGCGCCGGTGTGGGCAGAACCTTTCAGGTGGTGCGGCCCTTCGCACGCCTGAGCGTTCTGGAAAACGTTGTCATTGGTGCATTTTCTTCGGTACGCAACGACGCCGTAGCCTACAACCGTGCACGGACTGCCTTGCGTCAAGTGGGGCTTGAGCCCCTCGCCGGTGCCATGGCTGGCAGTCTGCCTGCGGTGTCCCTGCGCCTGATGGAAGTCGCCCGGGCCCTGGCGTCAGAGCCCCAGCTGCTGCTGCTTGACGAAGTTTTGGCCGGTTTGGGTGGCGGTGAGATTGAGCAGGTGGTGCAAGTGCTGATGGACATCCGTGAAGCAGGCAACACCATCGTGATCATCGAACACACCATGCATGCCATGGTGCGCTTGGCAGACCGGCTGCTGGTGTTGGACCATGGACAGGTTTTGCAAGTGGGCGAGCCCGCTACGGTGACCAGTGACCCCACCGTGATTGAGGCCTATTTGGGCAAGAAGTGGATGGCACATGCTGCGCGTTAATCAACTCAGTGTGTCTTATGGCGATATCCGGGCGCTGACGTCTGTCAGTCTTGAAGTCAAAGCGGGCGCGTTTGTGGCTATCGTGGGGGCCAATGGGGCGGGTAAATCCACCCTGTTCAAAGCCATCTCGGGAACCGTGCCCAGCGTGTCGGGCGAACTGACGTTTGACGGACACAACCTAAGCAAAATTGCACCGGCAGCACGAGCCCGGTTGGGTATTGCCCACGTGCCCGAGGGACGGCAGGTTTTTCGCGGCTTGACAGTTCTTGAAAATCTGGAGATGGGTGCGCAAACGCTCCACGCGCGCCAGGCCTTCAAAACCAGTCTGGATCAAATCTACACGCTGTTTCCACGCCTTGCCGAACGGCACACCCAACTGGCTGGAACACTGTCGGGCGGCGAGCAGCAAATGGTGGCTATTGCGCGCGGGCTGGCCTCCAAGCCGAAGCTGCTGATGCTCGATGAGCCCTCCATGGGATTGGCACCGGCGGTGGCAGACGCCATCTTTGAGCGCATCGAGCAAGTCCACCGTGACAACGGTCTGACAGTGCTGCTGGTGGAACAACGCGTAGCCGAAGCCTTGCATTCGTGCAGCTACGGCTACGTGCTGGAATCGGGCCGCATTGCGCTGGAAGGCGCACAAGACATGCTCATCAGCAACCCGCGCATCAAGCAGGCGTATTTGGGAATGTGAATCGGCATGTCATTTGGGTCAATATATTTTTCAACAGGAGATAACGTGAACACACGCAACTATGCACAACAAGCTTCCCGCCGCCACCTGATCGGCGTTGCCATCGCTTGCCTGACAGCCAGTATGCTGCCCACTGCGGCTTGGGCACAGGCGGCGAAAGAAATCAAGCTGGCCGTCATCGTGCCGTTGTCCGGCCCCTGGGCCCGCAATGGCGAACTGCACGTCAAGGGCGCGCAAATGGCGGTGGAGGACATCAACGCGGCAGGCGGCATCAAGGCTCTGGGCGGGGCCAAGATCAAACTGGTCACGGCCGATGCAGGTGACAGCGTTGAAAAAGCCAAAAATGCGGCACAGCGTCTGCTGGCGGCAGAACCGGACTTGTCTGGTGCGAGCGGCGCTTTTGTAAGCTCGTTCACCCTGGCGATCACTGAGATGACCGAACGCGCTGAGTTGCCGTTTCTCACCCTGTCCTACTCGGACCAAATCAACGAGCGGGGCTTTAAGTATGTCTTCCAGACGTCGCCCAGCGCGAACACGCAGGCCGCTGCAGCCTTACCGATTTTGGTGAAGTTGGCCACGCAGGCCAATGGCAAGCCGCCGCAGT
>JANOAP010000160.1:0-6632 GCA_031411175.1 Rhodoferax sp.
CGATGTCAAGGTTGCCTTGCAGCGTGCCGGCGTCTGCCCGGTAAGAGCTGGTCGACATGATGGCCAGGGGCTTGTCGAACACGCGCGAAAGAATGTCGCCGGGGCGCATACCGCCGCGCGCCAGGCACAAGATGGTGTCAAACTGCCAGCCGGACTGGTGCACCTTGATGGCCAGTTTTTCAATCAGGTTGTGGTACTCGTCGTAGCTCACGTACAGGTGTTTGCCATCTTCCGTCAACATGCATATGCTCCTGATTCAATAGCTGGTTAAGCTTGTAGCGCGGGGGCTACAGGCCAATTTAATCAAAATTTTCATTGGCCAGAGCGCTTTTCGGCTCACGCTCTTGCCAGGTACGGGTGCTTCATCATGATAGTGTGATCACGGTCCGGGCTGGTGGAGATCACGTCAATCGGCACACCGGTCACCTGCTCAATGCGCTGCAGGTAAAGGCGCGCGGCCACGGGCAGCCTGTCGTAATCCGTGACGCCCACCGTGCTCTGGCTCCAGCCTTCCATGACCTCGTAGATCGGCTTGCAGCGCTCGATGTCGTCTGCACCCATGGGCAGAATGTCAATGGTCTCGCCATCCATCTCATAGCCGGTGCACAGCAGCAGTTCCTTGAGTCCGTCCAGCACATCGAGCTTGGTAATGCACAGGCCGGTCAGGCCGTTGACCTGGGCCGAGCGCTTGAGCAGGGCCGCATCAAACCAGCCGCACCGACGCGAGCGCCCGGTGGTGACGCCTTTTTCGGCACCGATCGTGCTCATGTGATACCCGGGCGTGCCCGGCGTTTCCCAGTCGAGTTCCGTCGGAAACGGCCCACCGCCCACGCGGGTGCAATAGGCCTTGGTGATGCCCAGGATGTAGTGCAGCATGCCGGGGCCGACGCCCGCACCGGCGGACGCATTGCCGGCAACGCAATTGCTTGACGTGACATACGGGTAGGTGCCGTGGTCCACATCAAGCAGGGTGCCCTGCGCGCCTTCAAACAACAGGTTGGCGCCTTTCAGGTGGGCTTCATTGAGCTCGCGTGACACATCAGCCATCATGGGCTTGAGCAGCTCTGCATGCTGCATCGCCTCATTGAAAACCGCGTCAAACTGCACCTTGCCATCCATCAGGTAGGGCTGGAGTGTCGGGCCGAAGTCAAAGGTGGCCGAGCCCAGATAGCTGGTGAGCACGTGGTTGTGCAGGTCCAGCAGGTCACGCAGCTTGGCCGCAAACCGCTCTGGGTGTTTGAGGTCTTGGACCCGCAGGGCGCGCCGGGCAATCTTGTCTTCATAGGCTGGGCCGATGCCGCGACCGGTGGTACCAATCTTGGCGCTGCCGCCCTTTTCACGCGCGGCTTCACGGGCAACGTCAAGCGCGGCGTGAAACGGCAGGATCAAGGGGCAGGCTTCGCTGATGCGCAGGCGCGAACGCACTTCAACACCGACCTTTTCCAGGCCCGCAATCTCTTCAAAGAGCTTGGCAGCAGAGACCACCACACCATTGCCGATGTAGCACTTCACGCCCGGGCGCATGATGCCACTGGGGATAAGGTGCAGAGCGGTTTTAACGCCGTTGATCACCAGCGTATGGCCGGCATTGTGCCCACCCTGAAAGCGCACCACACCCTGCGCGCTCTCGGTCAGCCAGTCCACCAGCTTGCCCTTGCCTTCGTCACCCCATTGGGTGCCCACGACGACCACATTCCGACCTTTGGTTACATTCATTTCGAACTTTTCAAGACAATTTAAATGGCTTTGACGACCCACTGACCGCTTGCACAAATCAGCTCGCGATCACAGTGGAATTCATCAACTTCGCTCTCATGGCCCGGCAGCACGCAGACCACCGTCTCGCCCTGGGCGCGCAATGAGGCAATGGCGCTGCGCAGATCTCCGGCTTCACCCCATGGCGCACGGACCGCGGCCCGAAGCGGGCGTGGTGCTACCGCCCCGACCAGTGCCTTGACATCAAGACTGAAGCCGACGGCTGGCCGGTTGCGTCCAAACACCGCCCCCACCTCATCGTACCGCCCCCCTCGCACCAGCGCATCACCGGCGCTGTTGGCGTAAATGGCAAAACGGGCACCGCTGTAGTAGGCGTATCCGCGCAGGTCAGCCAGGTCAAAAGTGACCTTGGTGCCGGTCAACTGCCCGGCAAGCCACTTCAAATTAGATAGCGCCTCACGCAGCACGGGAGAGTGTGGAAGCACTTTTTCGGCTTCAACCAAAACTTTCTCATCGCCATAAAGCTGCACCAGCGCGAGCAGACCCTGGCGGACGGGCGCCGGAAAATCCCGGGTCAGCGCAGAGAGCTCGCTGGCATCTTTGGCAGCCAGAGCCGCATGCAGTTGCGCCAGCTGGTTACCCTGCAATGAAACACCACCCAGCAGCGAGTTGACTATTCGTGCGTCGGCCATGTCCACCATGGGCGACTGAAGCTGCGATGCCTTGAGGCAATCCAGCGCAAGGAGCAAGACCTCCAAATCCGCCTCAAGACCTGAATGACCATAGATTTCGGCCCCAAACTGGAGCGGCTCGCGGGTGGCATGCGGTGCGTCAGGCCGCGTGTGCAGCACCGGCCCGCAATAGCACAGGCGGGCCACGCCACTGCGGTTGAGCAGGTGCGCGTCAATGCGGGCCACTTGCGGCGTAGTGTCAGCCCGCAAACCCATCATGCGGCCGGAAAGTTGGTCAACCAGTTTGAAAGTTTGAAGATCGAGCGCCTCGCCCGTGCCCGTGAGCAGCGATTCGAGATGCTCCAGCAGGGGCGGCATAACAAGCTCGTAGCCATAGCAACGCGCCATGTCCAGCAGGTCTCGACGTAGTTCTTCGATGTGGCGTGCCTCGGAAGGCAGAACATCGGCAATGTGATCCGGCAGGACCCAGGCAGACATGTAATTTAGGACGCTGTTAAAACAGTGATTTTACCGGGCTTGTCGCCCGGAAAATCCCATGGCCTGTACTTACAAAAGAAACAGGACGAGCAGGACGCCGACAAGAATGCTGCACAGTCCGAAGAAGCGGACTTGGCCATCCTGCAATTTCTGGATCTGCACAAACATTCGCCGCCAGCCCGTGGGTGACAGAAACGGGAACAGGCCCTCCAGAATCAGGGCCAGACCCAGGGCCAGCCAGAGCGTTTGGCTGTCCAAGGGCTACTTTTTCGCAGGCGCTGAAGGCAGTGCGTTGCCACGGAACGCCTTGAAGAATTCGCTTGACGAGGGATCGACCACCAGCACGTCAGACTTTTTGCCAAAGCTCGACTTGTAGGCTTCAAGGCTGCGGTAAAACTGGGCAAATTGAGGATCGCGGCCAAACCCTTCAGCGTAAATGCTTGCAGCTTGCGCATCGCCCTCACCTTTGATTTTTTGCGCATCGCGGTACGCATTGGCGATCGTCACTTCACGCTGACGATCTGCATCCGCCCGAATTTTTTCTCCCTCGGCACCGCCCGTAGAGCGCAACTCGTTGGCAACCCGCTTGCGCTCAGCTTCCATTCGCCGGTACACCGATTCGGTGATGGCGTCCACATAATCGGCGCGGGTGATTCGCACATCCACCACATCAACGCCCCAGGGCTTGGCACCACGCACCTTCTCCAGCACCTCGGCTTTAACCGCAGCACTGATGGCTTCGCGCTTGGTGGACAGCAGTTCTTTCACCGTGTGCTTATTGACCTCTTCCTGAAACGCATTGCGCACCACGCGATTGAGCTGATTGGCCCCTGAGGCTTCGTCCAGACCCACGTTACGGATGTACTCGGTGGGTTCTGAAATGCGCCAACGCACGTACCAGTCGATCACCATGCGCTGCTTTTCCGCGGTGAGCATGGGCTCGGTATCACTGGTCTCGAGGGTTAGCAGGCGTTTGTCGATGTACGACACGTTCTGGAAAGGCGGCGGCAGCTTGAAGTTCAGGCCGGGTTCGGTAATGACTTCCTTGATTTGCCCCAGTGCGTAGACCACGCCAAACTGGCGTTGGTCCACCACAAACAGCATCGAACTCGCCAGCGCCAGCAGCACCAGCAACGAAGAAAAAATAAATCCAAGCCTGTTCATGGCGAATTCCTAACGTGAGTCACGGTCGCGTGTGCGGGCAGCATCCCGGTTACGCGGATCAATCGGCTGGGAGCCGGGTGCAGCAGGCGCTGCAGGCGTAGTGGACGGTGTGACGGTGATCACGCCTGTGTCGCCGCTGCCCTGACCCGTGCCCTGCATGATCTTGTCCAGCGGCAAATACAGCAGGTTGGAGCCTTGCTTGGAGTCCACCAACACCTTGGTCACACTGCTGTAAATCTGCTGCATGGAGTCCAGGTACATGCGGTCCCGCGTGACTTGCGGTGCCTTCTGATATTCCGCCAGCACAGACTTGAAGCGTTGAGCATCACCCTGCGCCTGGGCCACGATTCTGGACTTGTAGGCGTCGGCCTCTTCCTTCAGACGAGAGGCCGAGCCCACCGCGCGAGGTACGACGTCGTTGGCGTACGCCTGTGCTTCGTTTTTGGCGCGCTCACGCTCCTGACCAGCCTTGAGCACGTCGTCAAAAGCGGCCTGCACCTGCTCGGGCGGACGAACACCGCCCTGCTGGAGGTTGATGCCAACCACTTCAATGCCCACCTTGTAGCGGTCCAGGATTTTCTGCATGAGGGTACGGACCCGGGGAGCGATCTGGTCGCGCTCTTCCGACAGGGCCGAGTCCATTTTCATTTTGCCAACCACTTCACGCACTGCCGTTTCAGCAGCCTGCACCACCGCTTCGCTGGGGTTCTTGCTCTCAAACAGGAAGGCCCGTGCATCGCTCAGGCGGTACTGGACTGCAAACTTGATTTCAACAATGTTTTCATCTTCGGTCAGCATGGCCGATTCGCGCAGGCCCGTGGCCTTGATCACCGTGTCACGTCCCACATCCACGGAGCGGATTTGCGTTACAAAAATTAGTTCGTGCCGCTGAATGGGGTAAGGCAGACGCCAATTGAAACCCGCGCCCGCCGTTGACCTGTATTTGCCGAATTGGGTGATAACGGCCTGCTGTCCTTCCTGCACGATGAAGAAGCCGGTGCCTAGCCAAATCAGCACAACCACAGCGGCGATAAGGCCTGCACCAATACCGGCGCTTTTCATATCGGGTTGAAAGCCGCCGCCAGAGTTACCGCCACCACCACTGTTATTGGCACCGCCGCGGCCCGCATTCTTGCTACCGCCAAACAGGCCGCCAAGCTTGCGATTGAAGTCGCGCCACAGCTCATCCAGATCGGGGGGGCCTTGATTCGGGCCTTTGTTCTGACCCCGGTCATTGCTGTTGTTATTGCCGTTGTTATTGCCACCGGGGTTCTGCGGTGGCGGGTTAGACGGTGGCTCATTGTCGGGGCGCCCGGCCTCGGGCTTGCTGGCGTCTGCAGGCTTGTCATCTGAGCGTCCCCAGCGGGGGTCATTCAAATTGAACATGCCCCGCATGCGACCCGGCATAACTTGCAAGGCTGTCGGTAGATGTAACCGTGAAAGGATTTTCATCTCATCGTCTCGTATTTAGCAGATTTCGGAAAGAGTTCTATTGACGTTCAATAACGGGATTGTGCCTAATCAAAGCGCAGCATCGTCATTGTCAGGGGAATTGTGACTTGGGGGCTGGCCTACGGTGGCAAGCCCACCAGTCTGGCGTGCAAGCTGCTGCCGCAGGGCGGCCAGCCCCTCGCCATTTTGGGCGCTGACAAAGATCCGCGGCGTTTGCCTGCCATCAACTTCAAACATGTCCTCAAGCTGCAGCGGCCAGCGCTCTTTTTCAAGGGCATCAAGCTTGTTAAATACCAGAACCTGGGGAATATCGGCGGCTCCAATGTCGGCAAGCACGCTCTGTACTTGCGCAATTTGCTCTGGGTACCGGGGATTTGAAGCATCGACGACGTGAATCAGAAGGTCTGCCTCAACCGCCTCCTGAAGGGTCGCTTGAAATGCGTCAATCAAGCCGTGCGGCAGATCCCGGATGAACCCGACAGTATCTGACAGCGAGACGGAGCGCCCTGCTTCACCCAGATAAAGCTGCCGGGTCGTGGTGTCCAGTGTGGCAAACAGCTGGTCTGCGGCATAGGCCCGTGCTTTGACCAGCGCGTTGAACAGTGTGGATTTGCCCGCATTGGTGTAGCCCACCAGCGAGATATTGAAGGCATCGCGCCGTTCCCGCTGGCGCCGCTGCGTCTGGCGCTGCTTCTTCACTTTGACCAGCCGCTCCTTGGTGCGCTTGATCGTCTCGCCAATCATGCGGCGGTCCAGCTCGATCTGCGTCTCGCCAGGGCCACCTCGCATGCCAATGCCGCCGCTTTGGCGCTCCAGGTGAGACCAGCGGCGAACCAGCCGGGTGCTCAGGTACTGAAGACGTGCCAATTCCACCTGAAGTTTGCCTTCATGACTTCGGGCCCGCTGCGCGAAAATTTCCAGAATCAGGAGCGTGCGGTCGTTGACGGGCAACTCAAGGTGGCGCTCCAGATTACGCTGCTGCGCGGGGCTCAGGGATTGATCAAACAGAATTTCAGTGGCACCCAGTTGGGTGGCCAGGAGCTTGATTTCATCGGCCTTTCCGCTGCCCAGAAATAGTGCGGCATCAGGTGCGCGGCGTTTGCAGGTCACTCGCTCGGCCACGCTGTAGCC
>JANOAP010000161.1:0-8715 GCA_031411175.1 Rhodoferax sp.
AATGCGGGCTGCCTTCTGGGTGGCCGCACTGGGCATGAACACGCGGTTTTCAACCAGCACGGATTCGATGGCAGACGATGATGTACTCATGATTTGGTCTCCTCTAGTTAATTAACACTGCTCACACTGTCGTGCTTCGCACTTACAAGCCACTGACTGGCACCAAACTTACAGCGCCTTTTTACAGCGCTTTTGTACTCTGGTTCAGGTCCGTGCCGCAATACCCTGGCTGTCAAAATCTGGTCTTGCGGCCCCCCTACAATCTTGTCATGACCAAACCCAGAACCGATTCAACCTCAACCCTTCGCCCTCTGCCAAGGTTCATTTTTGCCAGCCGCTGGCTTCAATTGCCGCTATATCTGGGCCTGATAGCGGCCCAAGGCGTCTACGTGTTCCATTTTTGGGTGGAGCTTCTGCATTTGCTGGAAGCCGCTTTCGGCAATAAGGCCGCGCTGCAAGCCCTGATCTCCAGCATTGGCTACAAGGAAACCGGGGTGACGATTGCTTTGAACGAGACCATCATCATGCTGGTGGTTTTAGCGCTGATTGACGTGGTGATGATCTCCAACCTGCTGATCATGGTGATCGTGGGCGGCTATGAGACCTTTGTGAGTCGCATGGACCTGGATGGTCACCGCGACCAGCCTGAATGGCTGAGCCATGTGAATGCCTCGGTGCTCAAGGTCAAGCTGGCCACCGCCATCATCGGCATCAGCTCCATCCATCTGCTCAAGACCTTCATCAACGCGGCCAACTACGACGAAAAAGTACTGATCGCGCAGACGGCCATTCACATCACGTTTTTGCTGTCGGCCATTGCCATAGCCTACACGGACAGCCTGATGACGCGTAACCATAGCGCCTCACACTGAATTAAGCCTGAACCCGACAGCGCGCGATGCCCCGTGGCACAGCCTGCAGGGCAGCCAGGCTCGCCTTGGCATTCGACTTCTACCCTTTAGCGCCCCACCATATTGCCCGGCACCACCCACTGGTCAAATTGCGCTGCGGTGACGTAGCCGGAAGCCAGGGCCGCTTCGCGCAAGCTGCTGCCCTCCTTGTGCGCCTTTTTGGCAATAGAGGCGGCCCTGTCGTAACCGATGTGGGTATTCAGCGCGGTCACCAGCATCAGGGAACTGTTCACCAGAGCCGTGATGCGCTCGCGGTTCGGCTCAATGCCCACGGCGCAGTGGACGTTGAAGCTGACCATGCCGTCGGCCAGCAGGCGCACACTTTGCAAGAAGTTGTGCGCCACCATAGGACGGAACACGTTCAGCTCGAAGTTACCCGACGCGCCACCGAAGTTGATGGCCACGTCGTTGCCAAACACCTGGGCGGCCAGCATGGTGACGGCCTCGCTCTGAGTGGGGTTGACCTTGCCGGGCATGATGCTGGAGCCGGGTTCGTTCTCGGGGATGCTGAGCTCGCCGATGCCGCTGCGCGGGCCGCTGGCCAGCCAGCGCACATCGTTGGCGATCTTCATCAGGCTGGCGGCCAGGGTTTTGAGCGCGCCGTGGGCATGCACCAGTGCATCGCAACTGGCCAGGGCCTCGAACTTGTTGGGCGCAGTCACAAAGGGCAAACCGGTGAGCCGCGCCAGTTCGGCTGCAGCGGCCACTGCGTAGCCCTTGGGCGCGTTCAGCCCTGTGCCCACCGCCGTGCCGCCCAACGCCAGCTCGCACAGGTGGGGCAAGGCCGCCTGGATGTGGCGCGCGCCGTGGTCCAGTTGGGCCACATAGCCCGAGAATTCCTGCCCCAGGGTGAGCGGCGTGGCATCTTGCAAATGGGTGCGGCCAATTTTCACAATACCGTCGAAGTCGAGTGCCTTTTGCGCCAGCGTGGCGCGCAGCCGGGTGATGGCTGGCAGCAGCCTTTGGGTGATGGCCTCCACCGCCGCAACGTGCATGGCGGTGGGGAACACGTCGTTGCTGGACTGGCTGCGGTTCACGTCATCGTTAGGGTGGACGAGCCTACCATCCCCGCGCTCGCCGCCCAGCAACTCGCTGGCGCGGTTGGCCAGCACCTCGTTGACGTTCATGTTGGTTTGCGTGCCCGAGCCGGTTTGCCACACCACCAGCGGAAATTCGCCAGGGTGCAGGCCCGCGATCACCTCATCCGCTGCCGCCACGATGGCCTGGGTTTTCTTCTCGTCCTGCAAGCCCAATGCATGGTTGACCACCGCTGAGGCACGCTTCACCTGCGCCAGCGCCCTGATGATTTCACGCGGCTGCAATTCACCCGAGATGTCGAAGTTTTGCAAGGAGCGCTGGGTTTGCGCGCCCCACAGTTTGTTGGCGGGGACTTCTATGGGGCCAAAGGTGTCGCGTTCGGTACGGGTGGTCATGGTGGGGGCAGGTGCCGGGTTGGGTGAAAACAAAATGATACGTCGGTCTCACTCGCTCAGATGACTGCCATTCAGAGCCACCATTAAAGGAATTCGAAATTCAGGACACCCGTTTTGGCTGAGTAGGGTTGGGCGGGCCGAAGACACCGGGGTGAATGCTTCCGCGAATGTCCTCCGCTTCGATCCCCCTTAATTTCGCTGCACCATTCACTCCAGTGCCATCGGCTGTGGGCGGAGGCGATTTGCAACGATTGAACATCCACGCGGCTACCAGACTCAGGTCGGCGTGGCATTCAGCGCAGCGGCATCAAGGCGGAGGAATCGGTCATAGACCGACACGGGGGACAGCCGCGGAGCTGAGTGCCGCGTCGGCCTGTGTCCGCCAAAGAATGCCTTCATCCCCAAGTGCAAAGATGCCCAGAACCCACCCAGGCAAGACTTTCGGCACAAGGGATAATCCACAACGATCCTTTTGCAGCCCACCCGCCACACAAAACCACTTCAAGCCCCTCCAAGCAAGGCCCCACCATGACCATCATCCGCCAAGCCGACCTCATCGAATCCATCGCCGCTGCCCTGCAATACATCAGCTACTACCACCCGGCTGACTACATCGCCCACCTGGCTCGTGCCTACGTACGAGAGCAAAGCCCGGCTGCCAAGGACGCCATCGCGCAAATTTTGACCAACAGCAAGATGAGCGCCACCGGCCACCGCCCGATTTGTCAGGATACCGGCATCGTCAACGTGTTTCTCAAGATCGGCATGGACGTGCGCCTGGAGGGCTTCACCGGCACGCTGGACGACGCCATCAACGAAGGCGTGCGCCAGGGCTACAACCACCCCGACAACACGCTGCGCGCCTCCATCGTGGCCGACCCGCAGTTTGACCGCAAGAACACCAAGGACAACACCCCTGCCGTGGTCAACGTGGAGATCGTGGCGGGCAACAAACTTGACATCACCGTGGCAGCCAAAGGTGGCGGCTCGGAGAACAAATCCAAACTCGCCATGCTCAACCCCGGTGACTCCATCGTGGACTGGGTGTTGAAAACCGTGCCCACCATGGGTGCCGGCTGGTGCCCGCCCGGCATGCTGGGCATTGGCATTGGCGGCACAGCAGAGAAAGCCGTGTTGATGGCCAAACAGGCGCTGATGGAAGACATCGACATGTACGAGCTGCAGGCCAAGTCGTCATCGGGCGCGGCCTTAAGCAAGGTCGAGACCATGCGCCTGGAGCTGTTTGAAAAGGTCAACGCACTGGGCATAGGTGCGCAGGGCCTGGGTGGTCTGACCACGGTGCTGGACATCAAGATCAACATGTACCCCACCCACGCGGCAGGCAAACCCGTGGCGATGATCCCCAACTGCGCGGCCACACGCCATGCCCACTTTGTGATGGATGGAAGCGGCCCGGTCTACATGGATGCCCCCTCGCTGGACCTGTGGCCCGACGTGCAGTGGACGCCCGACTACGTGAAGAGCAAGAAGGTCAACCTCAACGCCCTCACACCCGCCGAGGTGGCCAGCTGGAAACCCGGCGACACCTTGCTGCTGAACGGCAAGATGCTCACGGGCCGTGATGCCGCCCACAAACGCATTCAGGACATGTTGGCCAAAGGCGAAAAATTGCCGGTGGACTTTACCAACCGCGTCATCTACTACGTGGGCCCGGTCGACCCGGTCGGCGACGAAGCCGTAGGCCCCGCTGGCCCCACCACGGCCACCCGCATGGATGGTTTTACCGAGATGATGTTGGCCAAAACCGGCCTGATCGCCATGATTGGCAAGGCTGAACGTGGCCCGGTGGCCATTGAGGCCATCAAAAAACACAAGAGCGCCTACCTGATGGCCGTGGGCGGTGCCGCCTACCTGGTCAGCAAGGCGATCAAGACCGCCACTGTGGTGGGTTTTGCCGACCTGGGCATGGAAGCTATTTACGAGTTTGACGTGGTGGACATGCCTGTCACCGTGGCGGTGGACGCAGGCGGCACCAGTGTGCACATCACCGGCCCGGCCGAGTGGGAGAAAAAAATCGCGACAGGCCAGTTCAAGGGCATTGCGGTTTCGGCCTCCTGAGCCAGCTTTGACAGGCACCGGGGCATTTGCCCCTGACGACGCCAGCCGCCCCATCGGCGTCTTCGACAGCGGTGTGGGGGGGTTAAGTATTCTGCGGGCGCTGCGGGCCGAGCTGCCACAAGAAGACTTTGTCTACATCGCGGACAGCGGCCACGCCCCCTATGGCGAGCGCGACACGGCTCATGTGGTGACGCGATCCCGTGCGATTACCCATCACTTGAGGAAGCAATACAGCGTGAAGGCGCTGGTGGTGGCCTGCAATACGGCCACTGCCGCCGCGATTGACCTGCTTCGTCACGAGAACCCTGGCTTGCCCATGGTGGGCGTGGAACCCGCTCTCAAACCGGCAGCGGCCATTACACGGACAAAACGGATTGGTGTCATCGCCACGCGAAGCACGCTGTCCAGTGCGCGATTTGATGCTTTGCTCCGGTCGGTTGAACGCGAGGCCGAGTTTGTCTGCCAGCCCTGCGACGGACTTGCCGAAGCTATCGAGATCAGTATCCATCAGCAGGACGCTATAGAATTAATAGCTATGTGTGCCCGGTACACGGTGGCTATGGGCCAATTTGGCTCTCAAACTGGTCAGATGGATGCATTGGTGCTGGGTTGCACGCATTACCCGTTTGTGGAAGAGCACCTGCGTGACTTGGTGGGGCCTGACGTGGCGTTGCTGTCCACGGGAGGCCCCGTGGCCCGCCAGACGCGGCGTCTCCTGCAATCCCATGCAAAACTGAAAGCGTCAGGGCTGGGCCACTTCAGGCTCGGAACTACCGGTCAGCGAGAGTTGCTCGGCACCGCTGCTCTGAATTGGCTGGCCTGGCGGGGGGACGTGGAAGCGCTGGCCGTGCCGTCTTGATTTGGCCTGTCCGGAGGGGATCGAACCCCCGACCCTCAGCTTAGAAGGCTGATGCTCTATCCAACTGAGCTACGGACAGAAAAAATACGCAGGTATAAAAAAAAAGCCCACAGAGTGAGCTTTTTTATGGATTTTTGGTCGGAGTACAAGGATTCGAACCTTGGACCCCCTGGTCCCAAACCAGGTGCGCTACCAGACTGCGCCACACTCCGACAAGCCGTTATTCTAGCACTGCCGCGAGGCATTTTCCGGGTCAGTTACAGTCAACTTGATGTCATCTACCCAGCTGTCACTTCCATGGCTTGAACCTGGTGATTCTTTTCCGCCAGTGACCCAGTGCTGGGGGCCAGACACCGACGCACCAGGCCTGCTGGCGGCGGGTGGACGGCTCGACGTTCAAACGCTGTGCGCTGCCTACTCACGCGGGATTTTCCCGTGGTTCAGTGCGGGGCAACCCGTTTTATGGTGGAGCCCTGATCCGCGCATGGTGCTGGATGTATCGCAGTTTCGGTTGCACCGGTCTTTGCGCAAAACGCTGAAGGCGTTTGAAGGTTCGGCGTCGTGTGAGATCCGGTTTGACTCCGCGTTTGACCGGGTGATAGCCCATTGCGCCTCCAGCGCCCGCGCGGGGCAAAACGGCACCTGGATCGTGCCCGACATGGTCAAAGCCTATGGCAAGTTGCACCGTGCAGGATTTGCGCACAGCGTGGAAACCTGGATCAACGGCGAACTGGTCGGCGGGCTCTACTGCGTAGCGCTAGGCAAGGCCGTTTTTGGGGAGTCCATGTTCACGCGGGTGCCCAACGCCTCCAAGATCGCCCTGGCGGCCCTGGTCTGCTTCTGCATGCGCGAGCGCATTGGCGCCATTGACTGCCAGCAGAACACGCGGCATCTGACGTCTCTGGGAGCCACGGAAATGCCGCGGTCAGAGTTTCTGGAAAAGGTCGAAGCCGCCATCACCAGCCCGGCACCGCTGTGGCGTTTTGAGCCCCTATACTGGCGCGACCTTCTGTACTCCTGAGCGCCGGACTCGTGACACACCTCAAGGACCTCCCTCTACAGACGCTGCAGTTTTATGCAACGGCAGCTTATCCGTGCAGTTACCTCAGTGACCGCCAGGCCCGATCCCAGGTGGCCACCCCCAGCCACCTGATCAACAACGCCACCTATTCCGAATTGGTCGGCAGGGGCTTCCGTCGCAGCGGCATGTTCACCTACCGGCCGTATTGCGACGGCTGCCAGGCCTGCACGCCGCTGCGCGTGCTGGTGAATGAATTCAAACCAGACCGAAGCCAGCGGCGCGCCAAAACCCGCCATCAACATCTGCTGGCCCGGGTGCTCAAGCTGTGCTTCGTGCCGGAGCATTACCAGTTGTACCTCCGCTACCAGGCGGGGCGTCACAGCGGTGGCGGCATGGACCAGGACAGCGTTGACCAGTACACCCAATTCCTGCTGCAAAGCCGGGTGAACTCGCGGCTCGTTGAGTTTCGCGAGGCGCTGGAAGACGGCTCGCCGGGTGATTTGAAGATGGTCTCCATTCTGGATGTGCTTGAGGACGGTCTGTCGGCCGTCTACACCTTCTACGAGCCCGACGCCGGCGCCAGCTATGGCACCTACAGTGTGCTGTGGCAACTACAGCAGGCCAGACAGCTGGGGCTGCCTCATGTGTACCTGGGTTACTGGATCAAGGACAGCCACAAGATGAGCTACAAAGCCAGATTCGGGCCCCAACAGGTTCTTGTGAATGGCGCATGGGTTGCAATGGATGATGATTCCACCATATAAAATGATGGGAATGCAGATCAGGAATACCCCATGAAGATGTCAGATCCGGGCGTACCCGTCACCCCCACTGTTCAGGTGATCGAGCGCATGCTCGCCCTGATTGATGTTCTTGCTTCTCGTGAAGATGCCATTTCGCTCAAGGAAATCAGCGAGAAGACGGGCCTGCATCCGTCCACGACCCATCGCATCCTGAACGATCTGGCCACGGGGCGTTTTGTGGACCGGCCCCAGCCGGGCAGCTACCGGCTTGGCATGCGCCTGCTGGAGCTTGGTAATCTGGTGAAGGGGCGACTCAACGTGCGCGACGCTGCGCTGGCACCGATGCGGGAACTGCACAAACTGATCCAGCAACCGGTCAATCTGAGCATGCGCCAGGGCGATGAGATTGTGTACATCGAGCGCGCCTACAGCGAGCGCTCGGGTATGCAGGTGGTGCGAGCCATCGGCGGACGGGCACCACTGCACCTCACATCAGTCGGTAAACTGTTCCTGGCCGCCGATGACCCTCTGCGCATTCGCGCCTACGCGACCCGCACAGGGCTGGCTGGCCACACCAAGAACAGCCTGACGCAATTGCCATCGCTGGAGCGCGAGTTGTCAAAGGTGCGGCAGTATGGCGTGGCCCATGACAACGAAGAACTGGAACTGGGCGTGCGGTGCATGGCCGCAGGTATTTACGACGATCAGGCTAAGTTGGTGGCTGGTTTGTCCATATCGGCCCCGGCCAGCCGACTGGAAGAAGAATGGTTACCGAAATTACAGGCCACGGCCCACGAGATTTCAGCCACCTTGGGCTACCAAGCTGACCATCCGCCCCGATAGTCGCGGCGAAACACAGCCCTGCCCACTGGTTATGAGCCTAGGGCAACCGCCTTGACGGCTTGCAGCGGCGCGCCAGCAACAGGCGTTGCGGCTTCCTTGCCCAATGATTTTTTAGCGGGATTCGACTCCACCCAGCGACGAACCCGCTCGGCATCACCCAGGCGGCTGAGCTTGCCCGCAGAGTCCAGAAATACCATGATCAGCTTGCGACCGGCCACCTTGGTCTGCATGACCAGGCACTGCCCGGCTTCGGAGATGTAGCCGGTCTTTTGCAATCCAATGTCCCACGACGGGTTCTTGACCAAACGATTGGTGTTGTTGTACTGCAAAGTGCGGTTGCCCACGGCAACCTGGTAGCCGGGTGACGTCGACAGCTCACGCAGTGTGGGGTCGCCATGGGCGATGTTCACCAGCATGGCCAGATCCCGTGCGCTGGACTGGTTCTGGCTCGACAGACCCGTAGGTTCCACATATTTTGTGTCGTTCATGCCGAGGGCGCGGGCCTTGGAGTTCATGAGCCCCACGAAAACGGGCATACCGCCGGGATAGCTGCGGCCCAGGGCATGGGCAGCCCGGTTCTCGCTGGACATCAATGCCAGATGCAGAAGCTCGCCACGACTTAACTCGGTACCCACCTTCAGGCGGGAGCGGCTGCCTTTTTCGGTATCGACATCGGCCTGAGAAATCGCAATGATTTCGTCCATGGGCAAGTGCGCTTCACTGATGAGCAACCCTGTCATCAGCTTGGTCAGCGATGCAATGGGCAGCACAGCCTGCTCGTTCTTGCTGAAAAGCACCTCGCGGGTGTCCTGGTCGACGACCAGGG
>JANOAP010000162.1:0-1976 GCA_031411175.1 Rhodoferax sp.
TGTGAAGTCCGAGCGCGCCGACCGCGGGGCTGGCGCTGGCGGCGCGGCCAGTGTACCAGACGCTCGTATTCAGCATGCGACGGAGCTGCCAGCCGATGAAGCTCCACGCGCCCATGTTCTGCGATTCTTCCTGGCACCAGACGAATGCGTTCGCATTCGGAAACTGCGCGACAGCGGCTTTGATCGCTTCCTCGTGAAGCGGATAGAGTTGTTCAACCCGGATGATCGCAGCGCTCGTGATGCTGTTCTCTTCGCGGAATTTCAGCAGGTCGTAATAGATCTTCCCGCTGCAAAAGATGACGCGCTTGATGCGCTCGGCTTTGTCAGCCAGCGGGCCAGGGAGGATTTCATGGAATCGGTCAGCGGTGAAGTCTTCGAGCTTCGAACCGGCGGCCTCGAGGCGCAGCATGGACTTCGGGGTCATGATATCGAACACGCGGTCAAAGTATTTGCAGATGGTGGGGCCAAGGTACTCATCCAGAGGGGCCACTTTGTGGTCGAAACTGGCGAATACGGCACCGCCGCGCGCAGCCACCTTTAATTTGGTCAGGCCGTGTTCCTTGAGGTCAAAGTCGGCGGGCATGCCGCCCACCGTGCGCCCGTCCTGCTTGAGCCCGCGCCTGAAAGGTACGCCGACCAGATCACCCTTGAGGCTGTAATTCCACTGGTGGTAGGGGCATACCAGCTCGGTGCGGTTGCCCTGGCGTTCGCGGCAAAAAGCCACGCCACGATGCGCACACCGGTTTTCAACCACGTTGATGCCACCGTCCTTGTCCCGAATAAGGATGACGGACCGCTCACCCACCTTGGTGCGTTTGAAGTCACCCGCGTTGGGGATTTCAGCCTCCAGGCCCACATAGCACCAGTGGCCCTGGTAAAAGAAGCGCTCCAGCTCGCGCTGGTAAACGGCCTCATCGGTGTAAGCCCAGTAAGGGATGCAGCTGCTGCCTGCAGCATCCCAGCGCCGTAGCGGCTGGCCTGCGGCAGCGGCATCGCAGTCGGGGGAGGGCATTTCGGTCGCTGGGGTCAGCACATTCGGATTGATCGCTTCGGTCATTTGTCCATGTCCCTCAAACGAAAGCGCTGAATCTTGCCCGTCGCTGTTTTGGGCAGCTCTTTCATGAACTCAATAAAGCGCGGGTATTTGTAAGGCGCGAGCCTTTCTTTCACAAAGGCTTTCAGTTCTTCTTCCGTAGCCTGCTTGCCGTCCTTGAGCACCACAAAGGCCTTGGTCTTGGTCAGACCGTCGGCGTCCAGTCGGCCAATCACGGCAGACTCCAGCACTGCCGGGTGCTGCATCAGGGTGGCTTCCACCTCAAAGGGAGAGACATAAATGCCGCTGACCTTGAGCATGTCATCGGTGCGCCCCGAGTAGGTGTAAGTGCCGTCGGCATTGCGCACGTATTTGTCACCGCTTTTGGTCCAGTCACCCTGAAAAGTTTCCCGCGTCTTGATTCGGTTGCCCCAGTACATCATGGCGGCAGACGGGCCATGGATAAACAGGTCACCAGGTTCGCCATCAGGGGTGGGGCTGCCGTCTTCATTGCGCAGCTCCACCTTGTAGCCCGGTACCGGCCAGCCGGTCGTGCCATAGCGCACTTTGCCGGGCAGGTTGGACAGGAAGATGTGCAGCATTTCGGTGGAGCCGATGCCGTCCACAATGTTGACTCCAAAGTGGCGCTGAAAGCGCTCGCCAATTTCCGATGGCAACGCCTCACCTGCAGACGACACCAGGCGCATGGCCACCTCGGATTTGGCGGGTAGGTTGCTGTTTGCCAGCATGCCCGCAAACCCGGTGGGCGCACCGTAAAAAACGCTAGGCTTCAGGCCTCCGATACCACCCAGCCAGCGCTTAAAGGTGGCCTCCGGTGTGGGTCGCTCGGCCATCAAAATAGTGGTGGCGCCCACGCTCATGGGGAAGGTCAGCGCATTGCCCAGGCCGTAGGCAAAAAACAGCTTGGCGGCGGAAAAACACA
>JANOAP010000163.1:0-15556 GCA_031411175.1 Rhodoferax sp.
TCAGGTCCGGCCAGGCCTGCGGCGGGCTCATCGAGCAGAAGCAGCCGGGTGGCTTGGCTCGCGCCAGTGCCCTCGCCAGTGCCCTCGCCAGTGCCCGCACCCGTGCCAGCAATACCGGCCAGCGCCATGGCCAGCTCCAGCCGCTTCTTTGCACCGTAGGGCAGGCCCAGTACGTCGGCATGGGCGACAGACTGCAAGCCCACCTGCGCCAGCAGCGCCATGGCGGCCTCGCTGTCCACCGAATTCAATGCCTTAAAGGCTGTTAGCCCCCGTGGAACAGCCTTGAGTAGCTGCAAGTTTTGTAGCACTGTCAGCGCTTCGAAGGTCTGCGCCACCTGAAACGTGCGCGCAATGCCCTGCTGCAAACGGCGCGCTGCGGGCCAGCCGTTGATGCCCTGCCCGCCCCAGACAATCTCGCCCGCCGTGGGCAGGTGCTGGCCCGCAATGCAGGCAAAGGTGGTGGACTTGCCCGCGCCGTTGGGGCCGATCAGGGCCACGCACTCGCCTGCCTGCACCTCAAAGCTCACGCCCTTGACGGCTTGCACGCCATCAAAGTGCTTCACCAGGTTTTTGACTTGCAGCGTCATGCTGAATGCTTTCTGCGGTTCAGCACACCCAGCAAGCCGGACGGGGCCAGCACCATGATCAGCATCACAAACAGGCCCAGCGCGCCGCGCCAGTAGTCCACATGCCGCCCCAGCTCTGCCCCTGCCCACACCAGCACGGCACTGCCCGCCGCCACGCCCCAGAGTTGATGCACACCGCCCAGCAACACCACCAGCAGGGCATCCACCGAGGTAGACACGCTGGCCACTGACGGAAACACCGCGCCCTTGTGCGCTGCAAACAGGCCACCGGCCAACCCGGCCAGCACGGCGCTTTCTACAAAGATTCGGTACTTGATCCAGCTCACGGGCAAGCCACTGGCGGCGGCCCGCAGCGGGGCGTCACGCACGGCCTGCAGCGCAGCACCAAACGGCGACTGGCTCAGCCGCGCCAGCACCCACACGCTGAGCACGGCCAGCCCCAGCAGCAACCCGTAAAACAAGCCCCGTGTGTCGTTGCTGACCAAGTTGAGGCCAATCACGCCGTTGTCACCGCCCGTCAAACCCACCCATTGCGAGGCAGCAGCCCACACCACCTGCGCCAGCGACAGCGACAGCATGGCCAGGTACACGCCGCCGCTGCGCACCACCACCGCGCCAAACACGGCGGCCACAGCCATCGCCACGGCACAGCCGGTGGCCAGCGCCAGCGGCAATGAAGCACCCCACGCGGTGTGCGCCAGCGCCGCGCCATAGGCCCCCAGGCCAAAGAAAGCCGCATGCCCAAAGCTGACCAGCCCACCCAGCGCCATCACCGCCTGCAGGCTGATGCCGAAGATCAGCAAAATCAGCGCGTCTGACGCCAGTGAACGCCAGTAGTCCCCCGCCAGCCAGGCCACGCCATACAGGGCCGCAAACGCCGCGTAGCTGGCCACCATCCAGTGCTTCCCATGTTTTGTCACCGGCCCCAGCATGAACTTCTGCACGAGTTCGCGTGGCCCCGCGTCGTGCGGCTGACCCATCAAGCCCAGGGGCCGCACCGCCAGCACCAAGGCCATGGTCAAAAACACCACCACCAGCGTGCTTTGCGGGAACAGGGCGGTGCCAAACACGTGAATCAACCCGATCAGCAGCGCCGCAATAAAGGCCCCGCCGATGCTGCCCAGCCCACCCGTGACTACCACCACAAAGGTTTCGACCACCACGTTCACGTCCATCTGCAAATTGGCGGGCTCGCGCGGCAACTGCAACGCGCCGCCCAGGCCGGCCAGCGCACAGCCCAGCACCACCACACCCATCATCAGCGGCTTGGGATTGATACCCAGCGCGTCCAGCATGTCGCGGTCTTGCGTGGCAGCGCGCAGGCGTTTGCCAAAACGGGTTTTGTGCAGCAGCAGGTGAAGCCCCAGCCACACCAGCGGGCCGAGCACGATGGTGACCAGCTGGTATTGCGGGAAATACTCGGTGCCGAGTTCGATAGAGCCTTTAAGGCCCGGAAAGCGCGGCGCAAACACTTCGTCCGGCCCAAAGCCCCAACGCATGGCGTCGTGCATGGCCAGCGTCAACCCGAAGGTGGCCACCAGCTGGTACAGCTCGGGCACGCCATACATCCGGCGTAGCAAGACAAATTCGGCCACAGCCCCTGCCACGCCTGCACAAGCAGCTCCTAGCAACATAGCAAGCGCATACAGCGCCGCACTCTCGCCCCAGGCCGGGTACCAGTTCGTGACCCAGTGCGCTGACAGCAAGGCCCCCAGCATGAAGAAGCTGCCGTGCGCAAAGTTGACGATGCGGGTCACGCCAAAAATCAGCGTGAGCCCGGCCGCCATCAGGAACAGCGTGGTGGCGTAACTCAGGCCATTGAGGACCTGGATGGTGAACGAGATCAAGGGCGTTTAACCAGGGAGCTTGAAGGGCGTAGCAGCGTCGGGAAAGGTGAGGCAGGGCCAAGACGGATCAGGCCAGCCAGTGCGTGAAATCTGCCACTGGCACGCGCGGCGTGTGGAAGGTGTTCACAACATCGGTCTCATCCGCATGCCCCAATGCCATGCCGCACACCAGCATCTCATCAGGCCCAGCACCGATGTGCGGCAGGATGATCTTGCCAAAGCCGTTCCACGCCGCCTGCGGGCAGGTGTGCAGGCCACGGCCCCGTGCGGCCACCATAATGCTTTGCAGGAACATGCCGTAGTCCACCAGCGAGCCGCGGCCCAGCACGCGGTCAATGGTGAACATCAGGCCGACAGGCGCATCAAAAAACTTGTAGTTGCGCTGGTGCTGCAGGTGCATCTTGTCTTTGTCGCCCTTGCCAATGCCCAGCAGGCCATAGAGGCCCCAACCGTTCTCGCGGCGGCGTTCAATGAAGGGGCTGGCCCATTTGGTGGGGTAGTAGTCGTACTCTTCGCGGTACTCTGCGGCCAGCTCGGGGTTGGCGCGGATGGCGTCGTGTGCGGCACAGACCTTGTCAACCAGGGTGTCGCGGCTGGTGCCCTGCAATACATACACCTTCCAGGGCTGGGTGTTGGTGCCCGACGCGGCGCGGCTGGCCACCTGCAGAATGCTGGTGATGGCGTCACGCGACACGGGTGCCTGCGTGAAGGCCCGCGCGGACATGCGGGAGGTGATGGCTGCGTCGACGATGCCGGCGCGGTCCAGAAGATGTTGTTCGGTCATTGAAAGGTTTCCAGAAGAGTTTTCAGATTGTCTGGCAAAGTCACGGGGCGGTAGGGGCACCTGAGTTCACACGCCCCGATTTTGCCAGCGCCGCCAGTAGTCCAGCGCCACGCGGTAGGTGTTGACCTGCACTTGAACCGTCTCCTCGATTTTCACGCCGTAGCCGCCCGCCATCGCAAACGCAACCGGCGTGCGACGCGTCAGGCACCAGTCGAACACGCGGCGGTCGCGCGCCTCAAGGCCGTCATAGCTGAGCTTTAGGCGGCCCAGGCGGTCGCCCTCAAACGGGTCAGAGCCCGCGAGGTAAATCACCAGGTCGGGGGTGAAGCGGCGCGCGAGCTCGTCCAGAGCGCCTTCCAGTGCGTGCAGGTACTCGTCGTCACCACAACCATCGGGCAGGTTGACGTCGAGGTCACCAGGCTCCTTGCGAAACGGAAAGTTTTTCTCACCATGCAAAGACAGCGTGAAAACACTGTCGTCGTTTTTGAAGATGCTGGCCGTGCCGTTGCCCTGGTGCACGTCCAGGTCAATCACCGCCACCTTGAGCGCGGCGCGCCGCACCCCGCTGGGGCTGGCGGTTCTGCCCCACTCGGACTGCATCAGCCTGACCGCCACGGCCACATCGTTGAACACACAAAAACCGCTGCCTTTGTCGGCATAGGCATGGTGTGTGCCGCCCGCCAGGTTGGCCGACATGCCGTGTACGAGCGCGTAGCGGGCAGCCGCTGCGGTGGCCCCGACCGAGCGCCGTGAGCGCTCCACCATGGGCTCGCTCCAGGGGAAGCCAATCTCACGCATGGCCGCTGGGCTGAGGCTGCCGTTTGCAACCGCGTCGATGTAGGCAGGCGTGTGGGCCAAAGCCAGCTCACCGTCGGTGGCGCGTGGGGCTTCCATCATCTCGACGCCGGGCAATTCATGCGCCAGCCGCTCACGCAGCATGGCGTATTTGGGCATGGGGAAACGATGCCCCGGCGGCAACGGCAAAAGAAAGTGACTGGAGTAAAAAGCCCTCATGCCACCATTGTGTCTTGGCTGTGAAATTGACCCGTTCTAGAAGGCCGCGTCTAAAATGGTGCATTGCAGCAAAAACCACTTGCACGAATTCGGGGCAACCTTATAATTCGTCTCATGCTGCACTGCAACATAAACCTGAAGATCAGGTGAGACCTGAAGTTTCGGCGCAGTTGATGTTTTCGTAACCTTAATTTTTTTATTGGAGATTCTCAAATGTTGACCGTTGAACAAGTTGTTGCTTCCCACAAAGCCAATATCGAAACCCTTTTCGGCCTGACCAGCAAAGCCTTTGAAGGCGTTGAAAAGATTGTCGAACTCAATCTGACCGCTTCCAAAGCCGCCCTGGCTGAAGCCGGCGACCATGCCAAGGCTGTGAGGAGCGTGAAAGACGCACAAGAACTGTTGGCCCTGCAATCCAGCCTGTTCCAGCCTCTGGCTGAGAAGGCCGCTGCTTACAGCCGTCACCTGTATGACATCGCCCAGGGCTCCAGCGCAGAATTCACCAAGGCAGTTGAAGGCCAGGCTGCTGATGCACAGAAGAAGTTTGCTGGCCTGGTTGACAACGCCGCCAAGAACGCACCTGCCGGTTCCGAAACCGCCGTGGCTGTGTTCAAGAGCGCCGTGTCTGCTGCCAACAACGCGCTTGAGTCGGTTCAAAAGGCTGTGAAGCAAGCGACTGAAGTGGCTGAAGCCAACTTCAACACCGTGGCTGCCAACGCCGTGAGCGCCACCAAGGCCGCCAGCAAAAAGCGTTAATTCGTCACACTGGAGATAAGAAAATCAGGGCTTGCTTGCAGTTTGGAGTAAAAACTCTAGTCCGCAAGGGAAAACCCTGACATACTGCACCTAAGTTGAATTTTGGAAATTTGATCAACAGATCAGGTTTCTACAGGTTGTCTCCTCGGGTCCTTTCGAAACCGCAAGGTTCAGGGATCCCTTAAGGGCTGGTCGCAAGACCGGCCCTTTTTTTATGGCCGCTGCATGGTCGCTCAATGACCGCTCAGCGGGTCTTTGCCTCAATCGCCGCCTTGAGCTGTGGCATGAGTTGCTGCATCGCTTGCCGCCCGGATTCAATGGTTTTGCGGCGCGCGCCAAAGTCGGTGCTTGACGCGCCGGTCTGGGATGGCAGCACCACAATGTCGGCGTCGCGCAGCTCAAAGCTGTTGATGCTTTTTCCCATGATGGCAAAGGTCTGCAACAGAATCTGCAGGGTGTCGCCCGCCGGATTGCTCTCGGGCGCGCTGGAAATGTCGACGGCAATCACCAGGTCTGCGCCCATTTGGCGCGCAAAACGCACCGGCACGGGCGACACCAGACCGCCATCCACATATTCGCGCCCCGCAATCTTGACCGGCTGAAAAACGGCTGGTACGGCGCTGGAAGCCCGCACCGCAGTGCCAGTATCGCCCCGCTGGAACAACACGCTCTGGCCGCTGTGAAGGTCAGTCGCCACGATGCCCAGCGGCACGGGGAAACTCTCGATCAACTTGCCGTCCACCAGTTTGTTCACGTAGCGCGCCAGGGCTTCGCCGCGAAACATGCCCCGGCTGAAAATGGGCAACGTCCAGTCGGTGATGGCGACCTCCTCCATGGTCTCGGCAATCTGCTGCAGTTGCACGCCGCTCTTGCCGCTGGCGTAAATGGCCGCCACAAGGCTGCCAGCCGACGTGCCCGCCACAAAACTGGGGCGGATGCCGGCTTCTTCCAGCACCTGGATCACGCCCACATGGGCAAAGCCGCGCGCTGCGCCACCGCCCAGCGCCAGACCAATGCGGGGGGCGCGCTTGGGGGCGGCAGGCTCTACAGAGACTTGCGTAGTCGGTCTGACCTCAACCGGCACCACCGGCGCTGTGCCGCAAGACGTCAACACAATGGCCAGCGCCGCGCAAGATACCCGGCCAACCGCCCGGTGCAAGTCCAAGCTTTGAAAGGCCGACGACAGCGCCACATGCCTCATTTTCATCATCCTTTTGACACCCGAAAATCAGGTATTGTCGCGTGACTGAAGGCCGGGGCTACGTCAAAGACGTGGCAAAGACGTGGCAGTCAGGCTTGGGTTATTCTTGCGCCAGCCGCTTCCAGCCCGGAAATGGCGAGCACACAAGAGGGTCTGGCATGAAGATCATGAGTTATCTGGCCGTGGCGCTGGCCATGCTGGCTGTGGCGGTGGTCTTTGCGGGACAACTGGGCCTGCTGTCCGGATCGCCACCCGACAAGCTGGGCGTGACCGACGGGCGCCTGCGCCCGCCATCGCGCAACCCCAACAGCGTGAGCAGCCAAGCCGCGCTGTACCCGGATCACCCGCAAAAAGATTACGCCGCTATTGCGCCGCTCAAATACACGGGCGATGGCGAAGCTGCCCTGGCAAGGCTTGACTCAATGCTACAAAAGGAAGAGCGCACTGTCGTTGTTCGCCGTGCGCCGGATTACCTTTACGCGCAAAGTAGCACAGCGCTGCTCAAATTTACCGACGATGTGGAATTCTGGCTGGACCAAGCCCATGGCGTCATCCAGGTGCGCTCGGCCAGTCGCCTGGGCCGCAAGGACTTTGGTGTGAATCGGGCACGAATAGAAGCTATTCGCGCCCGGTTCACATCCAACTAACCTGTCACTTACGTCGCATGGGTGCCGCTTCGACACCCTGGTTTTCAGCCTAGCCGGCCGTCGCCTCTTCCGGCTTGGCCTTGCCTTCTTTTTTCGGCAGCGGCAGGATGTCCAGGGCCACTTCACCCGTCTCAACACCCTTGTCGTCTGTCGTGATGTTCATGTCCACTGTCAGGCGGCCACCATCGGTCAAACGGCCAAATAACAACTCGTCGGCCAGCGCGCGGCGGATCGTGTCTTGAATCAGGCGCTGCATCGGGCGTGCGCCCATGAGCGGGTCGAAGCCCTTCTTCGCCAAATGCTTGCGCAGCTTGTCGGTGAAGGTGACATCCACTTTCTTGTCGGCCAACTGGGTTTCCAGTTGCAGCAGGAACTTGTCCACCACACGCAGGATGACGTTTTCATCGAGCGACTTGAAGCTGACCGTCGCATCCAGCCGGTTGCGGAACTCGGGCGTAAACAGGCGTTTGATGTCGGCCTGCTCGTCACCGGCTTCACGCGGGTTGGTAAAGCCGATGCTGGCCTTGTTCATGGTCTCAGCCCCCGCATTGGTGGTCATGACGATGATCACGTTGCGGAAGTCGGCCTTGCGCCCGTTGTTGTCGGTCAGCGTGCCGTGGTCCATCACCTGCAGCAGCACGTTGAAAATCGCCGGGTGGGCTTTCTCAATCTCATCAAGCAGCAACACGCAATGGGGTTTCTTGGTGATTGCTTCGGTCAACAAACCACCTTGATCGAACCCGACGTAGCCCGGAGGCGCACCAATCAAACGGCTCACCGCGTGCTGCTCCATGTATTCGCTCATGTCAAAACGAATCAGGTCAATGCCCATGATGTAGGCCAGTTGCTTGGCGGCTTCCGTCTTGCCCACACCGGTGGGGCCGCTGAACAGGAATGAGCCAATCGGCTTGTCGCCCTTGCCCAGGCCAGAACGCGCCATCTTCACGGCGGAGGCCAACACGTCAAGCGCCTTGTCTTGCCCGAAGACCACATTCTTCAGGTCGCGTTCCAGCGTCTTGAGTTTGCCGCGGTCATCATTTGACACGTTGGCGGGCGGAATGCGGGCGATCTTCGCCACGATTTCTTCCACTTCAGCTTTGCTGATGATTTTCTTGCGCTTGCTCGGCGGCAGAATACGCTGGGCCGCCCCGGCTTCGTCAATCACGTCAATGGCTTTGTCTGGCAGGTGGCGGTCGTTGATGTACTTGGCGCTGAGTTCAGCCGCAGCTTGCAGGGCCGCCACGGCGTACTTGACGCCATGGTGCTCCTCGAAGCGCGACTTCAGGCCTTTGAGAATGTCCACCGTTTCCTGCACGGTGGGCTCGACCACATCCACTTTCTGGAAGCGGCGTGACAGGGCAGCATCTTTCTCGAAGATGCCACGGTATTCGGTGAAGGTGGTCGCACCAAGGCACTTGAGCGCACCCGAGCTCAGGCCCGGTTTCAGCAGATTGGATGCATCCAGCGTACCGCCCGAGGCCGCGCCGGCGCCAATCAGCGTGTGGATTTCGTCAATGAAAAGAATCCCGTTGGGCTTGTCTTTGAGTGATTTCAAAACACCCTTGAGCCGCTGCTCGAAATCACCCCGGTACTTGGTGCCCGCCAGCAAAGCACCCATGTCCAGCGAATACACCACGGACTCACCCAGAATCTCGGGCACATCCTTTTGCGTGATGCGCCAGGCCAGGCCCTCGGCGATCGCCGTCTTGCCCACACCGGCCTCACCGACGAGCAGCGGGTTGTTTTTGCGGCGGCGGCACAGGATTTGAATCACGCGCTCCACCTCGTACTCACGCCCGATCAGCGGGTCAATCTTGCCGTCTTTGGCAAGCTGGTTGAGGTTGACCGTGTACTGCTCCAGAGGCGATGCTTTCTCGTTTTTTTCGCTACCGCCCTCTTCGCTCTCGGCCTGACTTTCACCCGATTTGGTGGGCTCTGGCGGATCACTTTTCTTGATGCCGTGGGCAATGAAGTTAACCACGTCCAGGCGGGTCACACCCTGCTGGTGGAGGTAGTAGACGGCGTGGGAATCCTTTTCGCCAAATATCGCAACCAGCACGTTGGCACCGGTGACTTCCTTCTTGCCACTGCCCGTGGATTGCACGTGCATGATGGCGCGCTGAATCACCCGCTGGAAGCCCAGAGTGGGCTGGGTATCGACATCATCAGAACCTGCCACCTGGGGCGTGTTGTCCTTGATGAAATTCGCCAGCGATTTGCGCAGATCGTCAATATTGGCGGAGCAGGCGCGCAATACCTCTGCAGCGCTCGGGTTGTCCAGCAAGGCGAGCAGCAGGTGCTCTACCGTGATGAATTCGTGGCGCTGTTGGCGCGCCTCAACAAACGCCATGTGCAAACTAACTTCCAGTTCCTGGGCAATCATGTGATTTCCTTATGCCTTGCTTTGATGCTTGACGTTGTGGTTGATGACTAACTGTAATCCGATTTCAAAGCCCGCGAGGCTTTGGCGCTTTTTGACGGGCTCTTCATTCGCCTAAAACTCGACTGGCTCACTGACACACTTCAAAGGATGCCCGGCCTTGTTGGCCGCTTCGAGCACCTGGTCTACCTTGGTGGCGGCCACATCTTTCGAATAAACGCCGCATACGCCTTTGCCGTCCAGATGGATCTTCAGCATGATCTGGGTTGCCGTCTCGATGTCCTTGCTGAAAAACTCCTGAATCACCACCACCACAAACTCCATCGGTGTGTAGTCATCATTGAGCATGACCACCTGGTACATCTGCGGCGGCTTGACCTTTTGTGTGCGCCTCTCAAGCACAACGGAGCCACCGCCATCCTGATCAGGTTGCTGGACGGTCGGCACGACGGGTCTGTCGGGGGATTTTGCGGGTAGTTTGGTTGCCATTAAATCATTCTATCGAGGGCGCCCATACGCTGCCTTGCCCATGTGAATTGGTGCCGACTTTTCGACATTCAAGCAACGAAAATAAAAAAACCGCCTCATGGTCGGTCTACCAGGGCGGCGTTCGCTTGCAGCGACGTATCAGCAGCTTCAAAAATAGCTTTCGTATTGTCGCTCAATACACGTCAATCAGGCCGCCGCCGTCCATCAACCGTTTTGCACCTTTGGCAACTCTGTTGTGCTCCATTTCGACCTCCATTTGGGCGGGATCTCATGAGGCGGGTCAAATGGCGGGTGCAATTCATATGACTTGGTAGCCTACGACCGCCCCAGATTCAAGATGATGAACGCCTATGTTGCAAGCCGTGTTTAGATGGTGTGGCCATTAACCAATACATCAATGTGGCGGTGGCCGAAAAACTGGCCTGCCGCAGAACCGCCCAGCAGTTTCTGGATGCGCGCGCGCAAGGTGGGTCCGCTGAACGTGCACTGGACATGCTGGCCAATGCGGGCTCCGATGTTGCGGAGTTGTAGTCGGGGTTTCCGGCTCAGGTAGATAGGCAGATCAATTTGGCAACAACCGGATTAACCGTCCGTTAGCGCTGTCCGTCAGCACATAAAGCAAGCCATCAGGCCCCTGGCGAACATCGCGGATGCGCTCGCCCAGGGATTCGAGCAGCTTGTGCTCACGCACAACCCGGCCCGAGAACGGCGCGGACAGCTCGATGCGGTTCAGGTAACCAAACTTGAGCGAGCCCACAAACAGGTTGCCCACCCAGTCTTTGCCGTAGCGCTCGCTGGTCAAGAAAGCCATGCCCGACGGCGCAATGGATGGCACCCAGTAATGCAGCGGCTGCTCCATGCCCGCTTTGCCGGTGATGCCATCACCCATCTTGCCACCACCATAGTTTTCGCCATAGGTAATGACCGGCCAGCCGTAGTTGAGGCCCGGCCGGGGCAGGTTGATTTCATCGCCGCCCTGCGGGCCGTGTTCATGCATCCACAGCGTGCCATCGGGCGACAGGGTGGCACCCTGCGGATTGCGATGGCCATAGCTCCAGATTTCGGGCAAGGCACCGGCGCGGGCCACAAACGGATTGTCGGCAGGCACCGTGCCGTCTTTGCGGATGCGCACAATCTTGCCGTGGTGGTTGTCGAGCTTTTGCGCATCGTCTTTGCGCTGGTAGCGCTCGCCCAAGGCCAAAAACAACAGGCCGTCGGATTTGCCGTTCTGGCCGGGTTGCCGGTTTTCAACAATGCGGCAACCAAAGTGCAGGCTGCTGGCCACCTTGGGCTTTTGGCTGAAAATGACTTTGACGTCGTCCAGCCGTGTGGCGTCTGCTGACAGCCGGGCGCGGGCCAAAGCCGTGCTATTGCCGCCGGGGCCTGGCTCGGAAAAGCAGAAAAACAGGGTGCGGTTGGCGGCAAAGTCTGAGTCCAGCACCACATCGAGCAAACCGCCCTGCCCGCCTGCTGCCACGGCGGGCACACCGGCCAGCGGCTCACCCAGCTTGCCATTGGACTCGACCACGCGCATGCGGCCCGGGCGCTCCGTCACCAGAAACCGGCCATCCGGCAAATGGGCCAGACCCCAGGGGTTTTGCAGGCCGGTGGCGACCGTCTCCGCGCGCACCGGCTGGGCCAGTGCCGTGCCCACAGGGGTGAGAACTGCTACTGTTACTGTAGCTAACCAAGCAATGCTTGCAAGGGCTGGTGGCATGATGGTCTTATATTTTCACCACCAACCGTCCGCGCACCTTGCCATCCATCAGCGCCTGCGCTTTATCGATAGCGGCCTCCAGCGGGATCTCGTCAATCATGCTTTCCAGCAGGGCCGGGTCCAGGTCACGGGCCAGGCGGTCCCACGCGCGCTGGCGCTTGGCCAAGGGAGCCATCACAGAATCCACCCCCGCCAGCGTGACACCGCGCAGGATGAACGGCATCACCGTGGTTGGCAAATCCATACCCTGCGCCAGCCCACAGGCGGCCACCACGCCGCCGTAACGGGTTTGCGCCAGCGCATTGGCCAACGTGTGCGAGCCCACGGCATCTACCACGCCAGCCCAGCGCTCTTTCTGAAACGGCTTGCCTGGTGCTGACAATGCAGCGCGATCGATGATGGCACTGGCCCCCAGCGATTTCAAATACGCCTCTTCGCTGGCCTTGCCGGTGGCTGCCACCACGGTGTAGCCCAGCTTGCCCAGCAGGGCGATGGCCACGCTGCCCACGCCGCCCGTGGCACCGGTGACCAGAATTTCGCCGTCACCCGGCTTCACGCCGTGGTCTTCCAGCGCCAGCACGCAGAGCATGGCGGTGTAGCCCGCCGTGCCAATGGCCATGGCCTGGCGCTCGGTAAAAGCGGCGGGCAGGTGCACCGCCCAGTCGCCCTTGAGCCGCGCTTGTTGCGCCAGGCAGCCCCAGCGGGTTTCACCCAGGCCCCAGCCGTTGTGCACAAACTTGTCGCCCGCCTTCCAGCCGGGGTGGCTGGAAGCGGTCACGGTACCGGCGCCATCGATGCCGGCCACCATGGGCCATAGGCGTACCACCGGGCTTTTGTTGGTGATGGCCAGGGCGTCTTTGTAGTTCAGGGTGGAATACGCTACCGACACGTCCAGGTCGCCCGTCGGCAAACCGGCCTCATCCACCTGGGCAACAGATGCCTTGAACCCATTCGTGTTTTCCAAACAAAGCGCCTTGAACATATTTTTCTTTCTTAAAAATCTATTACTTTAATTAAATCAATAAGTTAAATGACTTATTGAAGAAAAAACCTTAACTTGACACAAGCTACCTTCAGCCCGTATCCTAGCGGCCATGCGCATTCCCGTCATCTTGCTGTCACTTTTTCTGGCCAACGGCGTACAGGCCGCACCCGCCGCAGGCAGCGATGACATGGACCGTTTCCTGTCCGACAAGGGGCTGCTGGGCCACATCGAACAGGTGCGCCAGTCGGTCAGTACCAAGGCATCCGAGCTGGTGGTCAACGCGCTGGGTTTCCTGGGTGTGCCTTACAAACGCGGCGGTAATACGGTCGAATCAGGCTTTGACTGCAGCGGTTTTGTACGCGCCATGTACGAGCAGACGGTAGGCCTGATCTTGCCGCGCAAGGCCGAGCAGCAGGCCGCCGCCACACAGACCATTGACCGGGGCGACCTGCAGCCCGGCGACCTCGTGTTTTTCAACACCATGCGCCGGGCTTTCAGCCATGTCGGTATTTACGTGGGTGAAGGCAAGTTCATTCACTCGCCGCGAGCGGGTGGTGAAGTGCGGGTGGAAGACATGGGCATGTCGTACTGGAGTCGCCGGTTTGACGGTGCCCGCCGGGTGAACGCTACAGCTTCGGGGGTTGCCGCAACGCCCCAAACAGCCAACGCTGGCCAGATTTCAACCGAGGCCCCTCTGCGCCCTTAAATGGTCGCCCACTTTTTTGGCATCTGCCGACCCTTTGTGTGGTCGGCTTTTTTTTGCCTGGGCTTCACTGGTTTGCATCGGCTCTGCTCAGGCCGCGTCCAGACACAGATCGGCGTGGCATTCAGCGCAGCGGCATCAAGGCGGAGGAATCGGTCATAGACCGAGACGGGGGACAGCCGCGGAGTCTGAGTGCCGCGTCGGCCTGAGTCCGCTAACGAATGCCCCGTCTGCAAGAAAAAATCAGCGGACGTAAGATGCTGGCGGCCTTACAAATAACGAGGAGCTAGGACATGGCGAAACTGAACGTAAATGGCGCGGTGCGCGACTTCGAGGCAGAGGGCGACACGCCCCTGTTGTGGGTGCTGCGCGAGCAGCTTGGCCTCACCGGCACCAAATACGGCTGTGGCATTGCCCAGTGCGGTGCCTGCACCGTGCACATTGATGGCGTGCCCACACGCAGTTGCGTGCGACCAGTATCGACGGTTGAGGCAACCGAAAAAATCATGACTATCGAGGGCCTGTCGCCCAATGGCTCCCACCCGGTTCAAAAAGCCTGGGCCGCGCTGGATGTGCCGCAATGCGGCTTTTGCCAGAGCGGCATGATCATGGCCACCGTGGCCCTGCTCAAGGAGAAGCCGAAGCCAACCGATGCCGACATTGATGCAGCCATTACCAACATCTGCCGCTGCGGCACCTACAACCGCATCCGCACCGCCATCAAGGTCGTGGCCAACGGAGGTGACACCAAAATGGCCGCGCTGGCCATCCAGCATGCAGATGGGAGCACGACATGAATACCGCCGTTCAAACCGCACGCCCCAAGACAACTTCAGGCTTGTCCCGCCGCAGCTTCCTTGGCAGCTCGGTGGCGGCCACGGGTGGCCTGGTCGTCGCCTTTCATATCCCGCTGCTGGGTGAAGCCGTAGCGCAGACGCCGCTGCCCTCTGAAGTCAACGCCTGGGTCGTGGTGAACCCGGACGACTCCATCGTCATCCGCATCGCCCGCTCTGAAATGGGCCAGGGCACGCTGACGGGCCTGTCTCAACTGGTGGCCGAAGAGCTGGACGCCAACTGGGCCAAGGTCAGTGCCGAATACCCCACACCGGGGCAAAACCTGGCGCGCAACCGCGTCTGGGGCAACTTTGGCACGGGTGGCAGCCAGGGCATACGCCAAAGCACCGAATACGTGCGCAAGGGCGGCGCTGCGGCCCGCATGATGCTGGTGCAAGCCGCCGCCGCCGAGTGGGGGGTGTCGGCCTCCGAATGCCGCGCCGCCAGCAGCGTGATCACGCACACGCCCAGCGGCCGGACCACGACCTACGGCAAGGTGGCGGTTGCAGCCGGCAAGCTGACTGCGCCGGACGCCGCTGCCGTCTCCCTGAAAGACCCGAAAGACTGGAAGATCGCCGGCAAGCGCTTGGCCCGCCTGGACACGGTGGACAAGACCACCGGTGCGCAGATTTATGGCATGGACCTGAAATTGCCGGGCATGCTCAATGCCGCCATACGCGCATGCCCCGTGTTTGGCGGCAAGGTCAAGAGCTTCAACGCGGCTGCCATCGCCAGCAAACCCGGCGTGAAGAAAGTCGTCATGGTGGGTGACTACGCGGTGGCCGTGATTGCCGACACGTGGTGGCGCGCCAAGACCGCGCTGGACGCACTGCCCATTGAGTGGGACAACGGCCCCACGGCAAACGCCTCCAGCGTTGCCTTCGCGCAGGTTCTCAAGACAGCCCTGGACGCGCCCGAGGCAGCCATGGGCAATCAGAATGGCGACATCAAGGCGGCCCTGGCCGGTGCTGCGCGCAAGATCGAGGCCGTTTACAGCTACCCGCACCAGAACCATGCCTGCATGGAAACCATGAATGCCACGGCGCGCTACACACCGCAACGCTGCGAGGTCTGGACGCCCACCCAAAACGGCGAAGCCGCACTGGCAGCCACCAGTGAAGCCGCGGGCCTGCCCCAGGCGCAATGTGACGTCTACAAAATCCACCTGGGCGGCGGCTTTGGTCGGCGCGGCATGACCGACTATGTGCGGCAGGCGGTTGCGCTGGCGAAGGAAATGCCCGGCACGCCCATCAAGCTGATCTGGTCGCGTGAGGAAGACATGCTGCAAGGCAGGTTCCACCCCACCAGCCAATGCAAGTTGACGGCAGGTCTGGACGCACAGGGCAATGTCACCGGCCTGCACATGCGCGTGGCGGGCCAGTCCATCCTGTCGCAGGTTGCGCCGCAGAACATCGTGGCCGGCAAAGACCCGGTGGCCTTCCAGGGCCTGAATCCGCCCAGCCCCGAAGCGCAATTTACCTATGGCTTTCCCAATTTGCTGATTGACCACGCCATTCGCAATCCGAATGTGCCGGTGGGTTTCTGGCGCGGTGTGAACCTGAACCAGAATGCCATCTACGTGGAGTGCTTTATTGACGAGATTGCCGCCGCA
>JANOAP010000164.1:0-3404 GCA_031411175.1 Rhodoferax sp.
CCGCTGCACCCGGGCAAAGCAGAACGACTCAGCCGCGAGCCCTCATCCACACAATGCAGCGCTCGGCATCCAGCCCCGGAACGGCCAGTTGTTCCACGTGAAACACGTCCACGCCTGCTGGCAATTCCGCCAGCTCGTCCGCCGGGTGCTTGCCCTTCATCGCCATCCAGATACCCTGCCCTGCCAAAGCATTCTTCGACCAGCTGGTGAAGTCAACCAGCGACGCGAAGGCCCTAGAGCTGACCACGTCATAAGGCCCGGCCAGACTTTCCACCCGGGCATGAAGACCGCGCAGGTTTGACAGCTTGAGTGTGACCGCCACCTGCTGGATGAAGGCCGCTTTCTTGGCGACCGTGTCCACACAATCCACCTGAATGTCCGGGAAGCAGATCGCGATGACGATGCCGGGCAAGCCCGCGCCAGAGCCGACATCCAGCAAACGAACAGATGTTGGGGTTTGAGTTGTTGCAACAGGCGGCTCTGGTTCGGCAGCTTGCATCGCGGGTTTCAAAGCTGCCAGCCGGTCGCGCAAGGGGCCGACCACGGCCAGACTGTCCAGCAAATGGTGCGTCAGCATTTCAGCAGGGTCACGCACCGCCGTCAGGTTGTAGACCTTGTTCCATTTCTGGATCAGCGTGAGGTAGGCCACCAAGGCATCAACCTGCTGGGCTGTCAGCACCAGGCCAAGTCCGGGGAGCGCCTGCGTCAATCGCTGGCGTAGCAGTTCAGGTTCGGTGGCCGTATCAGAAGTCACGGGGCGCCTTCTGCACAAGTACAGAGCAGCGGCTTGGCTGTTTCACGTGAAACAACGCCGCCACGGCGCTCTGCAATACCAACTTCATGAGCTGACAGCCGTCAACCCGCGCAAGCCGCCCTTCTTGAGGTGCACAAGCAGCAGAGAGATGCTAGCCGGGGTGATACCCGAAATGCGAGAGGCCAGGCCCAGGGTTTCGGGCCGGTGTTTTTGCAGCTTTTGCCTAGCTTCAATGCTCAAGGCTGTTACCTGGAGATAGTCCAGATCGGCTGGCAACTTCAGGTTTTCGTAATGGGCGGCCCGTTCAACCTCACCCTTCTGGCGGTCAATATAACCCGAGTACTTGGCGGCAATTTCAACTTGCTCCACGACGCAGGCGACAAAGACGGCGTCTGATGCCGCATGGGCTGTCAATGGCAAAGCAGTCGTTGTCTGAGATGCGCCCTGCGGCTGTGCACCTGACAGGGATGCCAAACTGGCTGATGCGTACTTGCCTGCGTCCAGCGACATCAGCGCCCCGTAACTCACATCAGGCCTGCGCAGCAAATCGACCAGGTTGTATTCATGCTCCAGGGCTTTGCCCAGCACGCGCTCGGATTCAGCTGCACTCAGGTTCTTCGGGCTGACCCAGATAGAGCGCAGCCGTTCTGTTTCACGTGAAACAGCGTCTCGCTTGCGGCTAAAGGCATCCCAGCGGTCATCGTCCACCAGGCCCAGTTGCCGCCCCACTTCGGTCAGGCGCATGTCGGCATTGTCTTCCCGCAGTTGCAGGCGGAACTCGGCCCGGCTGGTGAACATGCGGTAGGGCTCGCTCACGCCTTTGGAAATCAGGTCGTCCACCAGCACACCCAGGTAGGCCTGGTCCCGCCCTGGCACCCAGGTGTCCTGGGCCCATTGTGTTTTGGCCCCGGCCTGCAGCGCGGCGTTGATGCCTGCGTACATGCCCTGGGCGGCGGCCTCTTCATACCCGGTGGTGCCGTTGATCTGCCCGGCAAAAAACAGGCCGTTGATGGCCTTGGTCTCAAAGCTGCTTTTCAGCCCGGTCGGGTCGAAGTAGTCGTATTCAATGGCATAGCCGGGGCGCAGAATGTGCGCGTTTTCCAACCCAGCCACGGAGCGCACCAATTCGTACTGAATGTCAAACGGCAGGCTGGTGGAGATGCCGTTGGGGTAATACTCGTTGGTCGTCAGGCCTTCGGGCTCCAGGAAAATCTGGTGGCTGTCTTTGTCGGCAAACCGGTTAATCTTGTCCTCCACACTGGGGCAATAGCGTGGGCCAATGCCGTCGATCTTGCCGGTGAACATGGGGCTGCGGTCAAAGCCAGAGCGAATGATGTCGTGAGTGCGCTCATTGGTATGGGTGATCCAGCATGGCATTTGCGCGGGGTGCATGTCGGTGCGCCCCATAAAGCTGAACACCGGGATCGCCTTTCCGTCGCCTATTCCATCCCCCGGCTGCTCGGTGCATTTGCTGAAGTCAATCGTGCGGCCATCCAGACGTGGTGGTGTACCGGTTTTCAGTCGGCCTTGTGGCAGCTTCAGCTCCTTGAGGCGAGCGCTTAAAGATATGGCTGGCGGATCTCCCGCCCGCCCTGCCGCATAGTTGTTCAGCCCCACATGAATCTTGCCGTCCAGAAACGTGCCCGCCGTGAGTACCACGGTGCGGCTTTTGAACCGGATGCCCACCTGCGTCACCGCGCCAACAACCCGGTCGCCCTCCACCATCAGGTCGTCCACGGCCTGCTGGAACAGCGTCAGGTTGGGCTGGTTTTCCAGACGGCGGCGAATGGCTGCCTTGTACAAAATGCGGTCTGCCTGCGCACGGGTGGCGCGCACCGCCGGGCCCTTGCTGGAATTGAGAATGCGAAACTGGATGCCGCCCTCGTCCGTGGCAATGGCCATTGCGCCGCCCATGGCGTCCACTTCCTTGACCAGGTGACCCTTGCCAATGCCGCCGATGGACGGGTTGCAGCTCATCTGGCCCAGGGTCTCAATGTTGTGGGACAACAGCAAGGTCTTGCAGCCCATGCGGGCCGCAGCCAGGGCGGCCTCGGTACCGGCATGGCCGCCGCCGACGACAATCACGTCAAATTCTTGGGGGTACAACATGGTGCAGGGGGTGACCGGGGGCCGGTCATGCGCAGGGGGAGATGCCCCATTTTAACCGGGCACAGCAATTTGCGTGACAATCAAAGCAACGATAAGGGCAACAATCAGGTGCCTAGCCCTTGCAACACGGGCTTAAGCAGCTACACATTTTATAGCAAACTCATGAGCTGCCGTTCTGGCTGCGGCGCTTGCTGCATTGCCCCCTCCATCAGCTCGGCGATTCCGGGCATGCCCCACGGGAAACCCGCCGGCGTGCGCTGCGTGCAACTCAGTGCCAGCAACGCCTGCCTCATCTTTGGGCATCCGCAGCGCCCGGCCGTGTGCGGCTCGCTTCAGCCGGGCGAGGCCATGTGCGGCCAGACCAGCGCGCAGGCCATGGCCTGGCTGACGCAGCTCGAAGCCCAGACGCAGCCGACTTGAGCCTCGGCCACCCTCCTGGCCCACCGCCAATGCAGTCCCCGCTTCGTCATTGCGAGCGCAGCGTGGCAATCCATGCTCACGCACGACACCAGGGTGGATTGCCGCGCTGCGCTCGCAATGA
>JANOAP010000165.1:0-12073 GCA_031411175.1 Rhodoferax sp.
GCCATCGGCTATGCGCGCGACCACGTGTCAGCCGCGCCCGGCCGCCCATTTTTCACCTACCTGGCCTTTGGCGCCTGCCACTCGCCCCATCAGGCTCCAGACGACTACATGGCCAAATACCGCGGCAAGTTCGACGAAGGCTGGGACGTCATGCGTGCGCGCTGGTTTGAGCGCCAGAAAGCGCTGGGGGTCATCCCTCCCGACACCGAATTGCCCCCGCGCAACCCGGGGGTCAAAGCCTGGGACGCCCTGACCGACAACGAGCGACTCTTTGCCGCGCGCCTGCAGGAAGCCTTTGCGGCCTTTCTGGAGCACACCGATGCGCATCTGGGTCGTTACATCGACTCACTGGCTGAATTGGGGCAACTGGACAACACCATCTTTATCGCTATGTCGGACAACGGTGCCAGCCAGGAAGGCGGCCCCACCGGCGTGCTGGACGAGATGCGCTACTTCAACGGCCTGCGCGAAAACGTGGATGCCGCAGTCACCCGGCTGGACACCATTGGCGGCCCGGACAGCCACACCAATTACCCCTGGGGCTGGGCCATGGTGGGGAATACACCGCTCAAGCGCTATAAACAAAACACCCACGCCGGTGGCGTGCGGGACCCATTCATCGTGCACTGGCCTCAGCGCATCAAGGACGCAGGGGCGATCCGGCGTCAGTTCCATCACGTCACAGACATCGCGCCTACGGTTCTGGATCTGCTGGGCATTCAGCCGCCGCGCGTGGTGAATGGTGTCGAGCAGATGGCCGTGCACGGCACCTCGATGGCCTACGCCTTTCAGGCCGGAGCGGGCAATGAACCGACCCGCAAACGCAGCCAGTACTTTGAGATGTTCGGCCATCGCGCCATCTGGCACGACGGTTGGAAGGCCGTTTGTTATCACGAGCCCGGCGCCAGCTACGACACCGAAGCCTGGGAGCTTTATCACGCTGACCTTGATGCGTCCGAGGCGCATGACCTGGCCAGGCAGCAACCAGACAAGTTGCGCGCCCTGATCGAGCTGTGGTGGGCCGAGGCCGGTGCCAACGGGGTGCTGCCGCTGGACGACCGAAGAGGCGGAGAACTTTTCAAGACTGCGCAATTCCGGGGCAACACAGCGCGCCGTACCCGCTTTATCTACTACCCGCCGGTCTCGCGCCACTCAGCCGACGTCGCACCGCCCACGGGTAACCGTTCGTTTTCCATCCTGGCTGATTGCACACTCACGGGCCAGAACGGCGTCATCCTTGCGCGCGGCAGTGCCAATGGGGGTTATGTGCTGTTCGTCAAAGACGGGCATCTGGTGTTTGACTACAACTTTTTCCATACCCATACCCAGGTGCGCGCTTCGCACCCTCTGCCGTCAGGCCCCTGCCTGGCCGGTGTGCGGGTAGACCGGGTCGGCAGGACCGGCACGGCCACGCTGGTGGTGGACGGCACCGATTGCGGCTCGGTGGAGATTGCCGAGATGGCCGTCATGGTCTCGTCCACCGGGCTGGACGTGGGGCGTTCCATCGCTCCGGTCTGCCACGACTACGAACCACCCGGTGTGTTTGAGGGCGTGCTGAGATCCGTCACTGTGGAAGTGGCGGCTTCACGACCACCTGAAGTCAAGCGCGAGGCCTTGGTTGCCGAACGCGTCACGCAGGGGTTGCAATGAGTGAGAGTGATATCTGTCCGCTCCCGATGTCCTGAAGTCGGCGGTTTAGACCGATCGTGACGCCTTCATGAATGCCCGCCTGCTACAGCGATGGACCCCCGTCGGCTTTTGGTCCGCCTATGGGTGCGGCCATGCCAGCCGCCAGAAAATCGCCGGTGTTGCGGAGCATCATGTTGTAACTCCGGGTTTTAGTGGCTGTCACAGGCCCATTGGATTGAATCCATCGGGCAACGCTGTAGGCCGCTTCGCTTTCAAGAATCGCAAAGCGGTCGTTGAAAACGCGCGTCGGCAAATCAGGCAGCAGACGGCGCAGCATGCGGATCGAGCGGGCATAACTGCTCATGGTTAGCGGGTCAATCATTTCCCGGATGTGAAGCTGCGGACTGAACAGTGCCTGCGCAACCAACCGCACGTAGTCCGGCCCCCAGGGCATGGTTTTCACGACTTCGCCAAGTACACCGACCATGGCCATGACGACCGCGTAAATGCTGCTGTCGCCGCCGGTTGCCTCCAGTTGATCAAGTTGTTTGTCTCTGAGAATGTTGATGGCGCGCAGGCGCCGGTCAATCACCGCAGCGACCAGGGCTTCACGGGAACCAAAATGGTAGTGGGCAGCAGACAGGTTGCTTTGGCCACTGGCACGCACGATTTCGCGGATCGACACCTTGTCGAACCCGTTTTCGGCAAACAGGCGCTCCGCCACATCAAGAAGCAGCGTCGGGGTTGCCGCCAGAGTTTGATCACCCATGGTGCATGGCCACGCAGCGGTAGAACATCAGACTGTCTGCCTGGCACGTTGGCAACTGAGAATTAGACATATCCGCATTGTAATTCGAACGAATTAATGAGGCAGCTCATACCCGTTCTCATACGCCATTATCTCCACCCAAATTTTGCCCCTACTTTTGAATACCCTTGAGGAAGCACAAATGAACCCAAAGCTGGACTCCGATGCGCGCAAGCGGATCGACACTTTATCGTCAATTTTTTCACCAAACTCTATCGCGGTTGTGGGCGCGTCGGACACCGTGTCAAAAATAGGCGGAATCCCGGTTGATTTCCAGAAACGGTTTGGGTACAACGGGGACATTTATCCGGTTAACCCCAAGGGCGGCCTGATCCAGGGCCTGCCCGCATTCCCGTCGATTGCCAGCATTGGCAAACCGGTTGACCTTGCCATTTTCGCCGTGCCCGCCCACCTGGCGCAGGCTGCACTGGACGACGCGATAGCGGCCAAGGTGCGTGGCGTGGTGATGTTTACCTCGGGCTATGCAGAGGTCGATAACGCCGGTGCCCAGGCACAGACACAGCTCGCTGCGACGGCGAGGGCAGCCGGTGTGCGCCTTCTAGGCCCCAACTGTCTGGGCTTCATCAACATTGCCCAAAATGTTTACGCCACCTTCACGCCCGCACCCAATGCAGGTAGGGTGCGCGCTGGCAATGTCGGGCTGGTCAGCCAGTCGGGGGCTTTCGGCATTTATGCGTACTGCCTGGCACGCGAGCGGGACATCGGCATTTCGCAGTTGATCACGACCGGTAACGAGGCCGACATTGATCTTGCCGACTGCATTGAGTGGCTGGCCCATGACCCCGCTACCAAAGTCATCATGGTCTACATGGAAGGCTGCCGTGACGGGTTCAAACTGCGCCGCGCGCTGGCAGCGGCACACACAGCCAGAAAGCCCGTGGTGGTGGTAAAAGTGGGCCGCACTGCGATTGGCGCGGCGGCGGCGGCATCGCACACGGCTGCGCTGGCGGGCAACGACGCGGTCTACGACACTGTGTTTCGGGAGTACGGTGCCTACCGTGCGCAAAATATCGCCGAATTTTTTGACATCGCCGCAAGCGCCAGCTTGGCAGCGCTGCCGCGTGACCGGTCGGTGGGCCTGTTCACGGTGTCGGGCGGCGTCGGTGTATTGATGGCAGACGAGGCCGCAGACGCGAAGCTTGATGTCCGGCCCATGCCACCTGCGGCACAGGAGCTGATTCGCAGCTGGGTGCCGTTTGCCGGGCCGGTGAATCCGGTAGACATCACGGGTCAGATCGCTAATGAACCCGCCTTGATTGAACGCACGGCGCGCCTGATGCTGGATGAAGGGCAGTATTCAAGCTGGATCGGCTTCATGGCCGCTGCCGGCATGTCAGCCGCTTTCTGGCCGGTCATACAGTCGATGATTGTCAATATGCGCCGTGACTACCCAGACACGCTCCTGGTGCTGAGCTCGCTGTTTTCACCTGAGAAGCGCCACGCCCTTGAGGCGTTGGGTTGTCTCGTCTACAGCGAACCCGCTGAAGCGGTGCGTTCGGTGGCGGCCCTGGCTGGCTTTGCGGAGTCGTTTGCCCGCCCAACTGACGCGCCAATGTCGGTCGGGGCAACCGTATCGCTGCCGCCCGGCACGCAGTCGGAGCCGCAGGCCATGGCGACCCTTGCTGCCGCGGGTATCAGCATCGCGGCGCACCAGGTGGTTCAGTCGGCTGACGCGGCGGTTGCCATTGCCGGTGCGCTGACGGGGCCAGTCGTGCTGAAGATCGTCTCGCCCGACATTACGCATAAGTCCGACATCGGTGGCGTGGCCCTCGGGCTGACGGGTGCCGATGCGATTCGGGCCGCGTTTGATGCCATGCAGGCCTCGGTGCGCTCCCATGCTCCGGCCGCGCGCATCGACGGCGTGCTGGTGGCCCCAATGCTGTCCGGCGGGGTTGAATGCATCCTGGGTGCCCACTACGACCCGGTGTTCGGGCCGATGGTCATGTTTGGCCTGGGTGGCGTGTTCGTTGAAATTTTCGGTGACGTGGTACTGCATTCTGCGCCCGTGTCCCCGCAGCAAGCGCTGGAGATGATTCGTGCCACCAAAGGCTATCCCCTGCTGTCGGGTGCCAGGGGCCGCCCGCCGGTGGACCTTGAGTTTCTGGCCAGCAACCTGGCCGCATTGTCACGACTGGCGGTGGCCGCCGGAGACAGCCTGGACAGCATTGACATCAATCCCTTCATCGCACTGCCCAAAGCACAGGGCGGCGGTTGCGCCGCTGACGCTGTGGTGGTGGGGCGCGTCACCAAAACAATCCATCAGGAGCAAACACCATGACATCAGCCTTAGCAACCCCGGCTGAACGCGACCCCCGTTTCGCCTTGGGCCAGTCCATTGGCCTGGCCGCGACGGTGTGGGGCTATCCCCTGGTGGAAATGATGCGCACGTGCAGGCTGCAAACCCAGGCCCGCAATAGCAGCGAGGCGGCCTGGTGGGGGCCGGTAGACCGCCTGCAGCATGTGCAGCGAGCGGCTGTGGCCTCAGACCGCGATATCGTCACACCGGCCAATGACCTGCTCTACACCACGGCCTGGATCAACCTGGCTGATGGCCCCCGGTTGCTGCATGTGCCCAGTGCCAGGCTGCACGGCGGGCGCTATTTTGTGCTGGCGCTGTATGACGCGTGGACCAACAACTTTGCCAACCCCGGCATGCGAATCAGTGACTCCAAGGGCGAGGTGGTGGCGCTGGTGGGGCCGGATGCGCCTGATGATGTGGCGCTGCCAACAGGTGCACGGGTGGTCCGCTCGCCCACCAACCTGGTCTGGCTGATTGCGCGCGTGGTGGTTGGCGAAGACGACGCCGTGCAAGCCCAGGCGCTGCAGGCCGACATCAAACTGACCTGTGTGCAAGGCACGGACCACGGCCACCTGCCGCAGGCTGTGTCGCATTGGCGCGGTGAACCCGAAGACACACTGGCTGCATTGGCAGCACGCCCGCATGATGCAGCCACCATTGCAGGCAACTTTTATACAAATCTGTGCCGTGGCCTGGCCGATGCGCCACCGCCGCCTTCGGACGCGGGTCTTGCGGCATGGTTCGCCAGCGGCAAGCTGGTGGCGGGCTCTTTTTTTGATTGGGCGTTGCTGGATGCGCCCCTGCGCGACGGTTTGCAGCAAGGCCTGCTTGACGCCGCCGCGCTGATCATCAACGGCTCGCGCAGCCGCGCTGCCCGGCCCTGGGCGGCACATTTTGAGCTGGGGCGCTACGGCACGAATTACCTTACCCGAGCCCTGACGGCCTACAAGGGGTTGGGCGCACTCGCCAGTGACGAGGCTGTGTACGCCATGGGTGATTTTGATGCCGAGCGGCAGCCGCTTCAGGGTGGTGCCCGCTACACACTGCGATTTGCGCCGCAAGACCTGCCGCCGGTGGATGCGTTCTGGTCGGTCACTCTGTACGGTGCGGACCGGTTTTTGCATGCCAACCCCCTGGCGCGCTATTCACTGGGTGACCGTACGCACGGCCTGAAGCGCGACCCGGATGGTGGCCTCACGTTGGTGATCGGCCACCAGTCGCCTGCCGATGCGTCCAACTGGTTGCCGGCCCCGGATGGCGGTTTTTACCTGATTCTGCGCATGTACTGCCCGAAGCTCGAGGCACGTACCTGGCGTATTCCCCCGCTACAGCGGGTTCATGACGCCGCTTTGACCGGGACCACACTATGACTGAAACCCACGCAACCCCTAAGCCGCGCGACGAGTACCTTTACAGCCTGGCGGTGCAGGCCTGCATTTATGCCTGGCCCCTGTATGAGATGCAGCGCATGCGTGCCGCCACGTCTGCGCGCAAGGCACCCGGCCTGGGCTTTGCAGGCGACAGCCCTGAAAGCACCCAACGCTGGTGCAACCTGTTCACCCACGAGCGCGACTTGCTCACGGCAGGCAAGAGCCGCGTGGTGATGCCCAACAATGACACGCTGTATGCCAACGCGTGGCTAGACCTGTCTGCGGGTCCGCTGGTGATCACGGTGCCAGACACGGCACAACGTTATTACGTGCTGGGCTTTCTTGATTACTACACCAACGCGTTTGCCCATGTGGGCACTCGCACGACGGGTAACGCTGCGGGGCATGTGCTGGTCACGGGGCCAGGCTGGCAGGGCGAAACACCGGCTGGATTCAGCGCGCCGGGCCATCATGTGAAATCGGCCACTGACTGGGTGTGGATCATCGGCCGCATTCTGGTGGATGGCGCTGCCGATGTGGCCACCGTCAATTCCTTGCAGGATCAGTTCAGTATGGCCCCACTGGATGACTGGCGCGCCGGGCGTGCGGGCCAGCCACGGCGGTTTGACAGCCGCTTCCAGCCGCGTGCGCCACTTGAAGTCAGCCGGTTTGTGGCCATGGTGAACGACGCGCTGCGCATGTGCCCACCGCCCGTTGCCGATGCCATGTTGGTGGCGCAGTTCGGCGCGGTGGGTATTGGCGCGGTAGGTAGCGGAGTGGAAGCGCCCGCAGAACTTTCTGCCCAGGCCCAACAAGCCTTCAGCCACGGGTTTGAGACGGTGCAGGCGCTGTTGGCCAGCCCCGAGAGCGACATTTTTGGCCGTAGCGTCAAAGCGAATTCGCCAACCCAGCGATGGGGCTGGCGAAAGCCCATGCAGGTCAATGAGACCTATGGCAGCAACCTGCTGGTACGCGCTTTTGTATCGCGTCAGGCCATAGGTGCACTGGCGACGGTGGAGGCCGCCTACCCTCGCTGCGAGGTGGATGCCACCGGTGCCCATCTGAATGGCGCGCACCGGTACACCATGCGCTTTGCACCGGGCCAATTGCCGCCGGTGGATGCGTTCTGGTCTATCACGATGTACAGCAGTGCAGACTGGTTTTTGGTGGCCAATGAGATTGAGCGCTATGCCATTGGTGACCGCACACCGGGGCTGGTGCGCGATGCAGACGGTGGCCTCACACTGACCTTGCAGCATGCACGGCCCGATTCCGCCAAGGGGCTCGCAAACTGGTTGCCTGCCCCCGACGGACAGTTTTTTCTGTGCTTGCGGGCTTACTTGCCGCAGCCCGCGTTGATCGACGGAACCTATCAGTTGCCGGCGCTGGAACGCCTGAGCTGAGTCGCAATGTCATCGCGAATGCTGTCCGGGAGCATCTTGAGCAGCCAACGGATCGCCAGCGGCACGATGACGATGTCGTCCATCAGCCCAAGCACCGGAATCACGTCAGGAATCAAATCGACCGGCGACACCAGGTACAGCACAACGCCGGCGGTGCCCCATTTCAGCCAGCGGGGTGCCAGCGGGTGTTGCAGGGCTTGCCAGAGCTGGCGTGCGTCGCCCTTGACCAGGGTCCAGATGACAGACAGGCGTTTGAGCATGGTTTCGTCCTTGCACGAGGGGTGAATGAAGCCGCCCGCGTTTGCGGACCTCACCTTAACGTTTGGGCGAGGCCTGGGATGACAAGACCTCCAGAACCCTTTGCTTGCAATTTGTAGTGCTAACCGTTGACCACACTCGCACCCACCTGCGCCACCATCCCGTCGTCTGCGGAGGTGACGCCCGAAACACCGATGGCCCCGATGATGGCACCATCGTGAATCAACGGTATGCCTCCTTCAAGCGGGCACATACCGTCAATCGACAAGAGGCGCACACCCGCACCGCCGGCCGCAACGGCATCTTCAAACCCTTTTGTTGATCGCTTGAAATTGACCGCGCACAAGGCCTTGGCCTGCGCCACGCCAATAGCGCTGTAGTGCACGTCGTCCATCTTGTGCAGCACCACGAGATGGGCTGTGCTGTCCACCACGGCAAACACCATCTTCCAGCCGCGCGACAGCGCCTCGGCTTCGGCGCGCGCCACAACCTCTTTGGCGAGCTTCAGGGAAATCGGAAGCCCGTAGGGTGGCGTGGGCGGGACTGATGCGTTCAAATGAGGCTCCTTGGGGTCTAAACCCGTTAATCTTCTTGCTTACCGTATGGCCTCGGTTGCGATGTGCCCTGCCAAGGCTGCCATGAAGGAGCGAAGGCCGGTCATTTCGGAAAGCTCCAGGTAAGCACCATCAGTCACCGCTGAACGTTGTGTTGCTATGACAGTGGCGGCACTGTAGAGCTGCTCCTGAGTCATGCGCTGGCACAAAATGTCGTAGCGCTTTTGGTATGAAGCACCAACAAACCCTTTGAATACAGGGAAATGCGACGACTGGTCTTTAACCGGGGCGCGTGATGCGGGCGCGTCCTCCACCACCATCAACCAACCTACAAATGGCCGTGTTTGTTTGCCGAATGCGCCTTCCCGGTAAGCCGTCCACAGGTCATGCGAAGTGCCTATGGCTTCCTCTGTTCGATTGTTAAAGTTGTTGCCGAATGAGGGGCCAATATGGCTTTTGAACTCAAGCGCCGCCACCAAGCGACCTTCATTGACTACCAGCAAATCCCACAGTTTGGTCGGGCGGAAATAACCTGGAAGCGTCAGCACAGCCCGCTTTTGGTGGATTTGTGCATGGGGCAGGCCGTTGGCCTTGACGATGTCTATCACCAGACTGGCGAAACCATCCATATTTTTGCCACCTGTTACGCCTGCTCGCTCGCCTTGGTCTGTCTTGCCAGCTGCCTTTTGCTTTTGTGTGGCAGCCAAGCGTGTTTGCCAGAATACCCTGATGGCTTGGCGGGCTTTGTTCTCGTAGTTGCTCAAATCAAGCGCCATTGCTTTCCCCCTTGTTCCTTGTGTGATTTCAGTACGCCAGCATGGCTGCTTCATCGAGTGTCAGACCATACAGCTCAGCGGAGGCCCTGTCGCATTCAAGCAAGTCCAGGGCAATTGCTGCCTGCACGAGTCGTGTACGCATGTTGTGCGATACGGTTGCCCATTCAGGCAGACGAATGCGCCGTAAATATTGGGCTTGGAACCGCAGGAACCCGCCACGCATCGACGTCGAATAGGCTGCAACAAATTGACGGACCACACTAGACAGCAGCACGGCTTGGAGCGCCCGCAAATCCCATTTAGTCGACTCTACGTAATAAAGGTTGTGGTGCGGGTACAGCTTGCCGGGTTCATAAACCACATGGGCCGATCCCTTGATGTCGGGTATTAACAGCTTGGGACGTGCCGCAAGCGCGGGCGTGATCCGGTCAATGGTGCGGTACCAGTTGGCAGAGCTTTTTTTAGCGATGTGTCTACCAGCAATAGCGGCGTGGTGTAGCTCCAGGTGGGCGCGCAGCTTGGGGTAGCGCGTCAGATCGGCGAGTTTGCCATCGTCTTCAAACGGATTGATCACACCAAGCCCCAACCAGCGTACCTCGCCACTGACGATATCTTTGGTGGTGACCAGTGGCAATTTGCGGGAGGACTCTACATCCAGTTCATCCATCTTGCCAATGAATGCTTTATCGGCCCCCGTAGCGACACCAATGCCCACTTTGCATCCCGTCTCTTCCAGCAGGGGGAATTTGCTCTCCAGCCGGCGCAGCAATGCGCGTTTGGCAGAAGAGCTTAATACCCAAGGCTCTGAGCCCATGGTCGCATGCTCCACCAACGAGACACCTGCTGCCGCGTTCGCCACGCCACGCAATAATGCCTGCACCAGCAGTGACAGGCTCCCAGCATCAATGACGGGGCGCTCTGCCACCAGTGTTGGGCCGGGCGTGGCTTTCTCGATTAATGTGATGGCTGGATAGGCAATCACATCCGTGTTGAACGCAGGTGTATCCACCATGTTCACATAGGCCCGCAAATGGAAACCACCAGCCACTAACGCGCGCAACGGTGCACCATAGCGGTTTTTGGTCCAACGGTCAGCGCAAATCAACGCACACTGCCCGCCATCAGTCAGCAGTGCCAGCGAACGTTCAATGAAAGGGATGTAGAGGTCCGCCCGGTCGTAAAGCGTGGCGTAGCGCTTACGGTATTCCAGCATCAGTACAGCGGGAATCAGCTCTTGCCGCACATAGGGTGGGTTGCCGACGACAAAGTCAAATTGGCCCGGCAAGGTCGACAACAAAAAGTCACCGGGTATGAGCCAAGCGTTCAGAAGGCGGGTGACTTCTGGCTTTGGGATGTCAAAACTTAAAAGCAATATGACTAGGTTGCGCTGGGCCGTTGCAAATGTGTCGTTGTGCAGTTCCACCGCACGGATGCACGGGCTTAAATCGCCCACGCCGCCAGTTGCCTGAAAGGCTGTCAACAGCCGTTCCACCGCGGCCAGTAGAAACTCCCCGTTGCCGAATGACGGCTCCAGCAGTCGCATGGTCTGCAAGGGGCGGTTGGGTGTGTAGCCGGCCAAGTCCAGCATGAAATCAACCACCTCACGCCGCGTGAAAACGGCACCGCGCTCGCCGCCATCCGAATCCTGGGCAAGCCGCTCTACGGCCTCGGCGATGGGGCACATACCTAGGAGGGAGGTTTGGTCGATGAGGAGGTGGGGCACGATAGAGGTGAACTTTCAGTGGAGATTATCGGCTTGGAAAATCAAGGCATCGACAGCAAGTCTGTTTGCGGTGCCAGCGACAGGCGACAGGCGGCAGGAAAAGTGGCGCAGTTCATGAAATCGCGCCACCTCAGCGCCTGCCCACCACCGCTGCGCCGCGCACTTCCAGCCGGATCTCGTCAAGCACCGTGCCTTTTCCGTCTGTCAGACGCACCACATGCCGACCCGGCCACGGCAGCCACTGGGCTTGCGGGCCACGGCCGAAAGGCTTGCCATCCATCAGCCAGCGCAGGTTGTCGCCTTCGGCCGTGAAGCTCACACGCTGCCGGTTGGGCGGAATATCGGGGTCCAGCGCGATGATGGTGCCGGAGACGGGTGCAGTGATGCGGGTACTGCCGTGCATTGACGTTTGTGAGTCATATTTGGCCGTAGCCCGCGTACTCATTGCTCTATCAGCTACTGAATTAATAGCGATCAGCGGTTGTTGGGTGCCCTGCACAAACCACTCCGCACGGGCTGCTTCGACAGGCATTGCACCCATCAAACCGGGGCCAAACGCAACTTGCGTCTGCACCAGGCCCGCAGGCGGCTGCGGCGCGCGGCTGGGCTGCGTTTTGTGCAGATGGTTCATCACCGCCGCCCAGATGGGCGCTGCGCCCGTGGTGCCGCTTACATCCCGCATGGGCGCGCCGCTGGCGTTGCCCACCCACACGCCCACGGTGTAGCGCTGCGAATAGCCCATGGCCCAGTTGTCGCGCATGTCCTTGCTGGTGCCGGTCTTCACCGCCGTCCAGAAGCGGGTGGCCAGCACGCTGTCGGTGCCGAAGGTCCGGGCGCGCGCCATCGGGTCGGCCAGGATATCGGTGACGATGAAAGCGGCGCGTGGATCGATGGCGGGTGTGACCACCGCTTTCTTCACCGTAAGCCCTTCGATAGGCTCAGGGCGAACGGCAAAAAGTGCAGGGCTGTAGCGCCCGGCATTGCCCAACGCGCGGTAGGCATTGGTCAGGTTCAGAAGCGATACCTCGGCGCTGCCCAGTGCCAGGCTGTAGCCATAAAAGTCGCCGCTCTCTTTGAGCGGCAAGCCCAGGCGGACCAGTTGCTTCTGAAATGCATCGGGCGACACCATCACCAACGCGCGCACGGCGGGCACGTTGAGTGACGCACCCAGTGCGGTGCGAACCGACACCCAGCCTTTGAAATGGTGGTCGTAATTTTGCGGAATGTACAGG
>JANOAP010000166.1:0-2236 GCA_031411175.1 Rhodoferax sp.
AGTATTCTTGCCGCCCATCGGCGGCTTGACCGCATATATCTTCGGCAACCCGCGCGACCTGTCAAACCCTGATGTCGAACTCACGGCGCGCGTACACGATGAGTGCAATGGATCGGACGTGTTCGGCTCGGACATCTGCACCTGCCGCCCTTACCTCACGCATGCAATTGAAGAATGCATACAGGGCGCGCAACGCGGCGGCGTGGGCTTGGTGAGCTACTTCCGCAAGGAAGGCCGGGCCCTGGGCGAGGTCACCAAGTTCCTCGTCTACAACGCCCGCAAGCGCCAGGTCGGCGGTGACACGGCCGACCAGTATTTCAACCGCACTGAATGCGTGGCAGGCGTGCAGGACATGCGCTTCCAGGAGCTGATGCCCGACGTGCTGAACTGGCTGGGCATCCGCAAGATTCACCGGCTTGTCTCGATGAGCAACATGAAATACGACGCCATCACCCGCGCTGGTATCGAGGTACTGGAGCGCGTGAACATCCCTAACCACATGATTCCTGCCGACGCGCAGGTGGAGATGGACGCCAAGATGGCAGCGGGCTACTTCACCCCCGGTGCGGTGCCCACGGCTGATGAGCTGAAGAAAGCCAAGGGCCGGGGGCTGAGCGAATAGTGCGCGCGTAATGTCCGAATAGTGCCCGCCATGTCCAAGCCATCCGCTCCTGATTCAATAGCTGGTTCAGCCCGTTCCGCAAGGGCTGTGGCACTTTTACGCACTACCACAACGATCCGGATGCGTGCCGCCGCCCTTCTTGCCCGTGCACGCGCCGGGCAATCTGCTTTCTTCAGCGTGCAGGATCCGGCCCTGCTGACGGTCGCGAAACAGGTGGCCGACATCACCCGCCAGCGTTACCCTGATCTGGCGATTCCGTACCACAGCCGCTGGCGCCATTTTGAGGCGGGTGGTGCAGACCGCCTCGCCGCTCTCAACACGCAACTGGGGGACGTGACCCCAGCCCAAAAGGCGCGGGCACAGATTGACCTTGCCCTGGTCAGCGTGCTGCTGGACGCAGGCGCCGGACCCGACTGGCACTATGACGATACGCGCACCGGCCAACGGCTCAATCGGTCTGAAGGCCTGGGCGTAGCCAGCTTCAACGCCTTCATGAAAGGCCTGTTCTCCAGTGACACGGCTCACCCCTGCCAGGCCGACGCCACCGGCCTGCGGGCAATCACGGCAAACCAGTTGGGTGAGGCGTTTCAGGTGGGGGCAAATAACCCGCTGGTCGGGCTTGAGGGGCGGGCCGCGCTGTTGCGAAGGCTGGGCGAAGTGATTGCGGCACAACCCGAAGTGTTTGGTGCAGGGAGCGCCGCGGCCCGGCCAGGGCAAATGTTCGACCACCTTTTGTTCGTCCCTCTATTAGTCGGCGGAAGCCCCTCAAACGCCTCGCGCACAACCATTGCAGCTAGCGATATTCTGGCACTGGTGCTGTCAGCGCTATCCCCCGTCTGGCCCGCACAAAACTCCATCCGCGATGAAGCCGGTCACAGCATTGCACTGGGCGACTGCTGGCACCACAGCGCCGTACCCGCCAATGACCAGGATGGAGGCCAGGATGCAAACCAGATTGGGGGCCTGGACGCGGGCTGGATGCCCTTTCACAAGCTCTCGCAATGGCTCACCTACTCCCTGCTGGAGCCATTTGAATGGGCGGGCGTTGCGGTGACGGGCCTCGACGCGCTCACCGGCCTGCCCGAATACCGCAACGGCGGTCTGCTGCTGGATGGCGGCGTGCTGGCCTTCAAAGACCCTGCAATGGCGCAGCAGACATGGCAGGCGGGCGACGAGTTGATCGTTGAATGGCGGGCGCTCACGGTCGCCCTGCTTGACGAACTGGCTCCGCTGGTGCGCAACCAGTTGGGTCTGACGCCGCAGCAAATGCCACTGGCTTGCGTGCTGGAAGGTGGCACCTGGGCCACGGGCCGGGTACTGGCACAGCAGTTACGGGGTGGCACACCCCCCCTCAACATCCAGAGCGACGGCACCGTTTTTTGACTTTAAAAAAGGCTCACCCATGGCAACCATGACAAGCAACGTTCACGTGATCGACCACCCCCTGGTGCAACACAAGCTCACCCTGATGCGCCGCAAGGACGCGTCCACCAACACGTTCAGGCGGCTGCTCAATGAGCTGAGCGCGTTGATGGCCTACGAGGTCACGCGCGACATGCCCATGCAGAGCATTGAAATCGAAACGCCGCTGGAGACCATGACATCCAGGGTCAT
>JANOAP010000167.1:0-2212 GCA_031411175.1 Rhodoferax sp.
GCACCATGGGCGGCGCCATGCAGTCCAACATGGCCATCGCCAACGCCTATGTGGCCGACATCACCGCGCCGGAAAAACGTGCCAAACGCTTCGGCATGCTCGGCGCCATGATGGGGCTGGGCTTCATCGTCGGCCCGGTGATGGGCGGCCTGCTAGGTGCCATCAACCTGCACCTGCCATTCTTCGCGGCAGGCTGCCTGGCCCTGGCCAATCTGGTGTACGGCTACTTTGTATTGCCTGAGTCACTGCCGTTGAGCCAGCGCAAGCCTTTTAGCTGGCGCGCGGCCAACCCCATCAATTCCCTGCGCAATTTAGCCCAGCTCAAGGGCGTGGGTGCCTTGGTGGGCGTGGTGGCGTTCAGCGGGCTGGCCCAGTTTGTCCTGTACACGAGCTGGGTGCTGTACACCACCTTCAAGTTTGGCTGGGGCCCGCTGGAAAACGGCTGGTCACTGGCGACGGTAGGTGTGGTGTCGGTATTGGTGCAGGGCGTCTTGATGGGTCGCCTGCTCAAGTGGTTTCCACCGCAGCGCCTGGCCATCATGGGGCTGGTCTCGTCGGTGCTGGCCTACACCATGTGGGGTGCCGCCACGCAAGGCTGGATGATGTTCGCGGTGATCGGCTTCAACCTGCTGGGTGGAACCGTGGCCGCGTCGGTGCAAAGCCTGATCTCGTCCGCTGCCGACAGCCGCAGCCAGGGCCAGACGCTGGGTGCCGTCAGCGCCTTGAGCAGCCTGATGGCCGTCATTGCGCCCATGCTGGCCACACCCCTGCTGGGTGTGGTGTCGCACCTGCCTCAGGGCGACTGGCGCATTGGTGCCCCGTTTTACTTTTGCGCGGTGTTGCAGATGGCCTCGCTCTGGCTGGCTGTGACCTACCTTCGCCGGCGTAACGCGGGCTTGAAGGCTTGACGCCTACTCGCACCGCTCCTTGAAGTTCTGCATGAACCTTTGCAACTCCTGCTGCTCGCCCGCAGAAAGATCAGTGCGTTTTTTCTTGTTGTAGATGATACGTTTGGACTCGTCGCACTGCTGCTGTCTGGCCTGCGTTTTCTGTTTATCCAGTGCGGCCACCTGCTGGGACGACCTCTTGGCATTGGCAGCGTCGCTGCGCTGCGCGTTGAGTTTGTTGCGCGCCTCACGCTCATCCTCGGCACACTCACGCTGGTAGTTGCGCTGAAGCTCGGCGGTCACCTCGTACTTCACGCCGCGCGCCGGCCCCGTGCGTATGCCTTCACTCAACGAACTGCAGCGCGAGCTGAGGTATTGCAGGTGCTCCTGCGCTTCGCTCATCTTGGGGATATACGTGCTGGGCTGTGCCAGCAGCACCGGGCTGGCCGCCATGGCGAGGCACAAGGCAAAAACAGATTTGATAGTCATCTTGCCTGAAATTGTATCGCCCGGGGTGTTGCATCATTCGCCCTTGAACAGCACATAAACCTTGCGCAGCGGGGTCTTGATGTCCCAAATACCCATGGTGTCAGGCCCAAAGAAGAACACATCCCCTGCGCCCAGCGCTACCGGCTCGCCCCCATCGGGTGTGAACGTGGCATCGCCACTGATGACATGCATGGTTTCGGCGCTGCGGATCTGCCGCCGGTACTGGCCGGGGGAACACTCCCAAAGGCCGATTTCAGGCGCATTGACAATCGGGGCGACGATCTTGGTACCCCGCAGCTGGCACGCGGGCTCACTCAGCGGCAGGCCCACCACAGCCCAGTCGTCGAGCTTGCCGGTGGCGGTGTGTGATTGGACTGCGAGTTTCAGGATTGACATGGAGGGTTTCCGATCAAAAGGATTGCCGGTCGCGCCAGCGGTAGTACATGACAGACGGAGCCAGAAACCACGGGTTTCCGGTGTACAGCGGGCGGGTCTGGAAGGCCACGCCATCCAGCGCCGTGCGGCCCTCGGCCAGGCCCAGCACCTGCTGGCCTACCCGCATGCCAAAGTAACTTGAGGTGCCCACACCCGCTCCGCAGTAGCCCATCGCGTAATGCATGCCGTCGTGTTTGCCGACGTGCATCAGTTCGTCAAAGGTATACGCCACAAATCCGCACCAGGAATGGCTGACACCCACCTGGCGCAGCTCCGGAAAAATATCGGCCATATCGGCATGCAGCCTGGGTGCGCTGATACGTGGATCAGTCTCCTGGTGTGACACGCGCCCGCCAAAAAGGATGCGTTTACGGTCTGGCGATGACCGGTAGTAGTACACC
>JANOAP010000168.1:0-8567 GCA_031411175.1 Rhodoferax sp.
CTCCTGGTACAGGTACAGCGTGTAAAACAGCGTGGCGTCAATCGGCCCACCGGTGCCGCCCGACACCACATAGGCGGGCGTGAAGGCCTTGAAACCTTCGATGATCTGCAGCACCATGTTGAAAAAAATCACCGGGGCCAACATGGGCAGCGTGATTTTGTAGAACTTGCGAAACGCGCCCGCACCATCCATGGAAGCGGCTTCGTACAGGTCTTGGGGCACCTGGCGCAGGCCCGCCAAGAAAATGATCATGGGCGAGCCAAACTGCCACACGGCCAGCAGCACCAGGGTGTAGATGGCCGTGTCGGGGCTGGAGATCCAGCTTTGGCCTTTGTAGCCAAACAGCGTGAACAAAATCTGGTTGATGGTGCCATTGCCTTCAAACAACTGGCGCCACAACACCGCAATGGCCACCGAGCCACCCAGGAGTGACGGAATGTAAAACAGCGCCCGATAAAACGCGCCACCGCGAATAGCTTTGTCCAGCACCATGGCCACCAGTAGCGCAAAAGTGAGCTTGAGCGGCACCTCACACAACATGTAGGTGAACGTGACCTTCAGCGCCTGGTAGAAGCGCGGGTCTTCGGTGAACATGCGCACATAGTTCTCGGGCCCAATCCACACCGCCGGGCTTAACAAATCAAATTTGGTGAACGACAGGTACAGCGACGCAAGTACCGGACCCAGAGAGAAAAAGAAAAAACCAACCATCCACGGGGCAATGAACGAATAGCCAATCAGGTCGCGGCGCATGGCGGCGCTGGACCGGCTGCTGCGCTCGGTGGAGGAGATGGGGGTCACGTTGGGGTCACCTTGTTGATGTTTTGTGTCACAAGCCGGGCGAATCCTGACTTGCACTCCCGATTGATTTCCTGCTGACATGGCGGATCATGTCCGCCATGTCAATCTGATTGCACCGTCAGGCGCGTCAGGCGGAGCGGGCCAGGATGCGGATGGATTCGGCGTGGAACTGTGCAGCGCCGTCGGTGATGGAGGTTTTGCCAAAAGCGACGGCATCGGCCACTCGCTTTAGCAGGTTCTCGATCTCGCCCGCGCCTTTAGGGGGTGGGGGAGGCAGTGGTACCGCAGTTTTGCCCACGGTAGCCACGTACTCAATCTGCATTTTGCCCAGCGCATCCAGGTCAGGCAGCAAGGCAGCACGGGCGGCGGCTGAGCAGGGCACACCCCGCTCGATGCCCAAAATTTTGACGCCCTCAGAGGCCTCCACCATGAAGCTGATGATTTTGGCGGCTTCAGCAGGGTCTTTGCACTTGGATGAAATGCTCATCATCTGCGACGGCTTGATGTAATGCCCCGAGCTGCCCGTTTTTTCACGCGGGAACGGGTTGATGGCCAGCGGGTTTTTGTTGATGGCCTGAAATGCCACGATCTGGTTGGAGTTGACAAAACTCATGGCTGCCAGATTGCGGCTAACCTCGTATTCCTCGATCTTGCCGGTGTTGCCTGCACCCACGTCGGCGGGCGGAATGGCACCGGCCTTGCGCATCTTGTCCCACAGGTCAAACCAGGCCGCCACATCGTCCCGCGTGAAAGCAGCCTGACCATCGGCGTTGTACAGCGACTTGCCCTGCATGTTGAGCCATTGCTCAAAGCCTTGTTCCCAGCGGCTGTTGTCGCTGGAACCCCAGTATTTGCCGGGGTTGATCTTGGAGATTTCCCCGGAGATTTTGGCAAAGTCGCCCCAGGTCCAGCCCGGGTTCATGGTTTTGACCCCCACCTTGGCCAGCATGGCGGTGTCGTAGACCATGGCTTTGGAGTTGGAGCCCAGGTTCACGCCATACAACTTGCCATCTACCTTGCCACCGTTGCGGTCATTGGCGCTGAAGTCGGACAGAGGCAGCAACTTGTCCAGCGGCAGCAACGTCTGGCGGCGGGCGTATTCAAACAGGTAGCGGTAATCCATCTGGATCAGGTCAGGCGCATTGCCGCCAGCAGTCTGCGTCGCCAGCTTGGTCCAGTAGTCGCCCCAGCCCAGGGATTCGGCGGCAATGGAAGTGCCGGATTTTTTGGAGTACACGTCCAGCAAGGCCTTGGTGCGCTTGTCGCGGTCGGGGTTGCCCCACCAGAAGCAGCGCAGCTTGGCTGCGGTTTGCGCCAGGCTCATTGAAGGGCTTAAGGCCAGTGCCATGGAGGCACCGGCACTGGCAACGATGTGACGACGGGTTAGGGACATGACGATGGTTCCTTGAAAACGAAAAAGGAGAAGTTGCGATGCCTGGACTGAATTAATTCACTAATGAGTTAATTGTAGAAAGGCGCGCGACCCTTTGTAAATAGACTTTGGGTCGGGAGACCCTAGGACATACCCTAGGGTTGGGGTTGAGTTTTTCAACCTGGTTTGGGTGGCCGAAGACGCTGGGGTGGATGCTTCCGCGAATGTCCCCCGCTTCGCTCCTCCTTGATTTCGCTGCACCATCCACACCAGTGTCATCGGCAGCGAACAATGGCGTTTTGCAACGATTGAACAACCACATCGCTACCTGACTCGGATCGGCGTGGCATTCAGCGCAGCGGCATCAAGGAGGAGCCGAAGGCGGGGGACAGCCGCGGAGCTGAGTGCCGCGTCGATCCGTGTCCGCCAAAGACTGCCCCGATTGAATTAGGCAACGCACAGACCTTCTGTTATTAACGATCTGGTGAAATGAGCTATGATTTTGCGCGAATGATCAAAATGCCAACTGAACTTTCTCTGGAGGTGGTTAGTCAATGAACAAGAAACGTCACGCGTTTGTGGGTACCGGGGGCCGCGCCTTGAGCTTCATCGAGCCCCTGGTAACCACCTACGGGCAGAGCAACGAGCTGGTCGGTATTTGCGACCTCAGCCCGGCCCGCATGGCCTACTACAACGAACTGCTGGTGCGCGACATGGGTTATCACGCGGTACCGGCCTACACGGCGGATCGTTTCGACGACATGCTGCGTGAGCAAAAACCCGATGAGGTGTTTGTCTGCACCAAAGACGCCACGCACCATGAGTACATCGTGCGTGCGCTGCATGCGGGGTGTGATGTCGTCACTGAAAAGCCCATGACCACGGATGCCGACAAGTGCCGGGCGATCATGGAAGCCGTAGAAGCCACGGGCAAGCGCGTGCGCGTGGCCTTCAACTACCGCTGGGCACCGTTTCGCACCAAGGTCAAGGAGCTGATTGCCAGCGGCGTGGTCGGCAAAATCCACTCCGTCAATCTGGAGTACCTGCTGGACACCAACCATGGCGCAGATTATTTCCGGCGCTGGCACGCGCAAATTGAAAACTCGGGCACCTTGCTGGTCCACAAAAGCACGCACCATTTTGATCTGGTCAACTGGTGGCTGGACGCCATTCCCGAGCAGGTGTTTGCCTACGGCGACCTGGTGTTCTACGGCAAAGACAACGCCATCCAGCGCGGCGATGAAAAACTCACCCGCTACCCGCGTTACACCGGCGTGCCTGAGGCCAAGGACGATCCGTTTTGCCTGGACCTGACCGAGAGCGAATCATTCCGCAAGCTCTATCTGGCGGGCGAGGCCGATTCGGGCTATGTGCGTGACCAGAATGTGTTCCGTGACGGCATCACCATTCCTGACCAGATGTCGCTCAACGTGCGTTACCGCACCGGGCAACTGTTGACGTATTCACTGGTGTGCTACAGCCCGCGCGAAGGCATGCGTGTGACCTTCAATGGTGACCGGGGCCGCATTGAATACCATGAGTTCATTGGCACCCACATGAATCGCGCGGTCAGCCCCAAGCAATGGAAGATTGAAGAAAAGCCCGGTGCCGAAGCCGAAGGCGAATGGATTCGCGTGTTCCCCCATTTCAACAGCAGCTATGTGGTGGCCATGCCCGAGATCAAGGCCGCGCATGGTGGTGCGGACGAGATTCTGAACGCTCATTTTTACGGTGACGCGCAGGCACCTGATGCGTGGGGCCGCACGGCGGGCCATGAGCAGGGCGCGGCGTCGATCTCTATCGGTATCGCTGCCGTCAAATCCATGGAGACCAACCGGCCGGTGAATATCAGCGAAGTGGTGACGCTCAAACCCACAGCCACCAAACTCGGCGAACTGGTCTGATCAGTCCTTCAGGGCGTAGCCCAGAATCACATCAGTCATGTGGGACAGTCGCTCGTTACGGGCTTTGGGCGACATAAGGTCTCGCCCGAAGATGGCCGTCAGCGTGTAATTGTTGGACAGGTAGAAGTAGGCCAACCCGGCAATCGAGATATAGAGTTGCACCGGGTCAATGCCACCGCGAAAAATTTCTTCTTTGCGGCCGCGCTCCAGAATGTCGCCCAGCGTTTGTATCAGCGGCGAATTCATCTCGCGCACGCGGTCAGACTTTTCCAGATGCCGGGCCTGGTGCAGGTTGGCGCTGTTGAGCAGGGTGATGAACTCGGGGTGCTGGATATAGTAGTTCCAGGTGAATTCGGTCAGACGGCGCAGGCCCTCCACGGGCGTCAGATCGGTCAGGTGCAGATGCCTTTCGGCTTCGCGGATGTCGGCATACGTGCTCTCCAGCACCGCCAGAAAAAGATCGTCCTTACTGGTGAAGTAGTAGTAGATCAGGCGCTTGTTGACATCGGCCCGCTCGGCAATGCGGTCCATGCGCGCGCCACCCAGGCCATTTTGGGCAAATTCATCACGCGCAGCCACCAGAATGGCAAGCTGCGAGCGGTCTGCGTCGCGCGAGCGGGGTTCCGCCGGTTCAGTCGTGGAGGTCTTCTTCGGGGCCATAATGCTTTAATGTAACCAATTGGTGAATTGTGGCCCACATCATGAATCGTTCAAACGCCCTTGCACTGGCACAAGCCCAATTTGATGGTGGCGAGTTCCGCCAAACGCTGGCGCGGCGCATCAGCATCCCCACCGAGAGCCAGAACCCCGAACGCAGCTCGGCGCTGGCCGGCTATCTCGATACGGAGATGCGGCCCGCGTTTGAGGCCATGGGCTTCGTGTGCCAGACGCTGACCCACCCCAAGGCCAAGGCCCCGTTTCTATTTGCGCAACGCATTGAAGACCACGCCGGGTTGCCCACCGTGTTTGGCTACGGCCACGGCGACGTGATCCGCGGTCTGGAACCCGAATGGAAAGAAGGCTTGTCGCCGTGGACCCTGACCGAGCGCGATGGCCGCTGGTATGGCCGTGGCATTGCCGACAACAAGGGCCAGCACTCCGTCAATCTGCAGGCCATGGCCAACGTGATCAAGGCGCGCGGCCAACTGGGCTTTAACGCCAAGTACCTGATCGAGATGGGCGAAGAAGTGGTGTCACCCGGCCTGCAAGCGCTGTGTGCCGCGCACAAAGACCTGTTCAAGGCCGACGTGATGATTGCGTCAGACGGGCCGCGCCTGAGTGCTGATCGCCCCACGTTATTCCTCGGCTCGCGTGGCTGCATTAATTTCGATCTGGCGATTGAGTCGCGCCAGGGAGGTCACCACTCGGGCAACTGGGGCGGGCTGATCTCCAACCCCGGCATTCAGCTGGCCCACGCCATTGCGTCCATCGTGTCCCCCACCGGGCAGATCCGCATCCCTGAATGGGTGCCTGCGGAATTGCCTGCGTCAGTGCGGCGTGCCCTGGCGGATTGCGAGGTGGACGGGGGTGCGGACGGCCCCACGATCGAGCCCGGCTGGGGCGAGGCGGGGTTGTCGCCCGCCGAGCGCGTGTTTGGCTGGTGTTCGTTTGAGGTGCTGGCTGCCAAGACCGGCAACCCCGAAACGCCGGTCAACGCGATTCCGCCACGCGCCTGGGCGCGCTGTCAGCTGCGGTTTGTGGTGGGCGTGAACCCCGATGACATCGTGCCTGCGTTGCGCCGCCATCTGGACCGCCAGGGTTTTGCCATGGTGAGCATTTCCCAGGCACCGGGCGAAATGTTCCCGGCCACGCGCATTGACCCCGACGACGCCTGGGTGCAATGGGCTTCTGATTCACTGGCCAAAACCAGCGGCAAAAAGACGGCCGTGCTGCCCAATCTGGGTGGCTCATTGCCCAACGACATTTTCACCGACACGCTGGGCTTGCGCACGGTGTGGGTGCCGCACTCGTACCCCGGCTGCTCCCAGCACGCGCCCAACGAGCATCTGCCCGCCACTTTGCTGCGTGAGGCGCTGGAGATCATGACCGGGCTGTATTGGGATATGGGCGCGGGCGGCACACCGTTTGAGCTTGCGGCCGTATCGAGTGTTGGATTGCCACACTGCAAAGCCTCGTGACGAAGGCTGGGGCGGACTATTTGCACACCAAGCGCGCCAACATTTACGGATGCCTGGCCCGCAGGGTCTCATACAGCCCTGAGTGGTTCAACAAAATATCCAGAAGCCCGCGCAACACAATCGGCGAGTTCAGGGCCTGCGTGCTCATGGACGTATGTGCGTCATAAGATGAAATGATCGCGTTCTGCAACTCTGTCTTCAGGTCCGGCGAATTGGAAAACTGCTCTTTGGTATTGCTGGCTGCCTGTTGTTGCAGGGTGGGTGACTCGGCCACTTTACCCAGCAGTGTGCCGTTCACATAACGTAACTGGTCCTGCTCGCTGGTCTCGGAGCCAAACAGGTCGTTGAGCTTTTCGATCAACACCGCCATGTAAACCGTTTGCGGCTCCTGCACACTGCCGCTTCCTGCTTCGGTGATGGGGGCCAGCTTGGGGCTGTCTCCGTGGCCCAACGGCAGTGCGCGTGCGCCGTGGTCTTTCAGGTGGTGATGGGTCAGCACCACTTTCGATAAATCAATGCCTTCGCGCTCGCGGCCAAATTCCAGCAAGGGCAGCAGGCGTTTGAAAAAGATCGCGCGTTTCTCGATGCCGGTGTTGCCGTAGTCAAAGATTTGCGACAAGAAGGTGTACAGCCTGAGGTACGCACCCATGTCGCCCTTGAACAGGATCAACGCATCCAGCTCGTCTTGCACGGCTTTGGTGGCTGCGTTGTCCGTCTTTTCTTTGGCTGCTTTCAACTCGGCCACGGCCGTTTTGTAGCGCCGCATCATGCGGTCTTGCACCGGCTCCAGCGCGGCAATCAGCTCGCTTTGCCGGGCGTTGGGGTTCAGCTCCACAGCTACCACGCGGTCCACCTCAAAATCGTCATAGTGCCCCGCGCTGTCCAGCTTGGCGCGCAGGTTGAACACCAGGTTGGGGTCCGTGGTGGCGCTGAGTTCTGCGGTGGTGTGGTAGGTCTTGAATGCCGCCAGCACCTCGGCCGTGTCATTCACAAAGTCCAGCACATAGGTGGTGTCTTTGCCGGGGTGGGCGCGGTTCAGGCGGCTCAGCGTCTGCACCGCCTGGATGCCTGCCAGGCGCTTGTCCACGTACATGCCGCACAGCAAGGGCTGGTCAAACCCGGTCTGAAACTTGTTGGCTACCAGCAGGATTTGGTATTCATCACCCTTGAAAGCTTCGCGGATGTCGCGGCCTTTCAGGTTGGGGTTCAGCGCTTTGCTGTTTTCTGTGAATGGCTCAGCGCCGGAGTCTTTGTCATTCACCTCGCCCGAGAACGCCACCAGCGTGCCCATGGCATAGCGGTTGGCCTTGATGTATTTGTCGATGGCAATCTGCCAGCGCACTGCCTCCAGCCGACTGCCGACCACCACCATGGCCTTGGCTTTGCCGCCCAGCAGCGGCGCCACGAACTCGCGGAAGTGCGCCACCACTACCTGCACTTTTTGGGCAATGTTGTACGGGTGCAGCCGCACCCAGCCCATGATGCCTTTCATGGCGGCGTTACGCTCCACCTCGCGCTCGTTCATTTCCTGGCCGCCGCCTCCACGTCCTTTTTCGGCCAGCTTGAACGCCAGGCTGTAGGGCGTGTAGTTTTGCAGCACGTCCAGAATGAAGCCTTCTTCAATCGCCTGCCGCATCGAGTACACGTGGAACGGCTGGGGCACGTTGTCCGGCGCGGGCTTGCGGCTTGGGTCTGGTCGGGTGCCAAACAGCTCCAGCGTCTTGTTCTTGGGCGTCGCTGTGAAGGCCACAAAGGTGATGCCGCCGTCCTCAGCCCGGTTGGCCATCTGCACGGCCAAAACGTCTTCGCTGCTGACTTCGCCGCCGTCGTTGAGTTCTTGCACTTCCTCCGGCGACAACAAGGCTTTGAGCTTGCTCGCCGCTTCGCCCGTTTGCGAGCTATGTGCCTCGTCGGCAATCACCGCAAAGCGCTTGCCCTGGGTGGCCGACAACGCCCGCACGGCTTCCAGCGCAAAGGGAAAGGTCTGAATGGTGCACACCACAATCTTCTTGTTGCCCGACAAGGCCTCGGCCAGCGCGGCGCTCTTGCTGCCTTCGGTATTTTTGATGGTGGCCACCACGCCGGTCGTGCGCTGAAAGTCAAACAGCGCATCTTGCAGCTGGCTGTCAATCACGTTGCGGTCCGACACCACCAGAACCGCGTCAAACACCTTCTTGGCCTCTCCATCGTGCAGCTCGGCCAGAAAGTGCGCGGCCCAGGCAATGGAATTGGTTTTGCCGGAGCCTGCGGAATGTTGAATGAGGTATTTGTTACCCGCGCCATCTGCCAGCACCGCCGCCTGCAACTTGCGCGTCACATCCAGCTGGTGGTAGCGCGGGAAGATGATCTTTT
>JANOAP010000169.1:0-1652 GCA_031411175.1 Rhodoferax sp.
CTGGGCAATCGACGTGCCGTAGATCGACTCTTCATGCTCGATCCATATTTTCAGGTCCTTCATTTCCTTCTTGAGTGCGGGCGCGATCAAGTCGCGCACGGCCGCAGACGACGTGTTGGAGAAGGCGGCACCGTCTGGGCCGCTGCGGATGAAGTTAGGCAATTTACGCTCGGTCAGGGCTTGCGCGACCGCATTGGTCTCCCAATAGAGCTTGTTGTAGCGCAATGCGGTGTCGCTGGCGGTGAGCGATATGCCGCTGACATATGTACCGACGAACATGTCAACCTTGTCTTTATTGACAAGCTGCTCGACGGTGGCAATGCCCTGCTGAGCGTTGGTGACGTCGCCCCGGATCAGCTCCAGCTTGCGCCCCTGTATGCCACCGGACGAATTGATTTTTTCAGTCGCGAGCTCGTAGCCTCGGGTGACTTCAGTGCCATACAGCGCCATCGCGCCACTGTATGGATTGAGTGCCCCGATCTTGATCGTTTGCTGCGCCATCGCTGTCTGTGCAAGACCAGCAGTTCCTGCGACGAGGGCAAGCCCCGCGAGTTTCTTCAATACACCCATGTCTATCTCCTTTGGTTAATGACTTGTCATGACGTTTCAAATCAACTGCGCAACATGCAAACGTCCTGCACTGCTGCACTTTTCAGAACTCTTTCCGCGCTTTTACTCTGGGCCTAGAGGGCACCCACGGCCTTTCCAACAGGCCAAAAAATTCCCCCACCCGACACGCCACCGTCCACAGGAATGTCCGCACCTGTGACGTAGGCGGCCTTGGGCCCAAGCAGGAAAAACATCACATCGGCCACCTGGTCCGGCTGCGCCATCCTGCCCATGGGCGTGATGTTTTGCAGGGCGTCGAACAGGCGTGCGTTGGTACGGATCATTTCGGTATCAACCACGCCAGGGCAAATGCAGTTGACTCGCACACCCGCCGGTGCCAGCTCCAGCGCTGCGCTGCGGGTGAGCCCACGCAAGGCCCACTTGCTGGTCGAGTAGGCCGCCGAGTAATACCCGGTGAGGCCAACCACCGACGAAATGTTCACAATCGACGCACCCGTCGGCATGTGGGGCGCGAGATGATGGATACCCAGAAAAGCGCCCGTCAGGTTGACCCGCATCACCTGCTCCCACTCCGTCAGCGATGCCTTGGTGACCGTGTTGCGTGGCCCGGTCACACCCGCGTTGTTGACCAACCCCATCAACGGAAGCCCTTCATTGCGAACGTTCGTGGAGACCTCCTGCCAAGCCGCCTCATCGCCAATGTCGGCCACCTGGGTCACGAGGGTCCCAAGCTGACCGGACGCAAACGTCTGCAGGTCGTTCCAGGCCGGATCGGTCAGCGGAAGCTTGTCCATCACATGGACCCGCGCCCCTGCGGCCAGCAGCATGCGTGTAATAGAGGCGCCCTGTCCCCGCGCGCCGCCAGTCACCACCGCCGATTTCCCGCTCCAGTGCTTATTCATGGTGCCGCTTCGTTGGATAGTTTTGTGTCATCAACTATTCGGGCTTGATGCCGGCACTTTCCGCCACCTTGCGGAAGCGCTCGGTCTCAGTGATCTGAAACTTGCGCATCTCTTGCGGGTCCAGTGCCATCGGGTCAGAGCCAATTTTGGTGATGAAGTCCCTGGCGCCTTGAGTGGCCA
>JANOAP010000170.1:0-11168 GCA_031411175.1 Rhodoferax sp.
ATTCGACTTGAGACCTTCAGTCCATAGCCAACTCAGTACGCAGCAGAGTCTTACACGCAAGAGTTATGCCGTTAGCACGAACCTTGGGGGTAAACGCGCAAACAAAAACTGTTTGCCTGCGGTGAGCTTCGCTTTTTATCCCGCTGAAACCAGTGCATTGCGATGCTGACAAGTCTCAGCTGTAAATCATCCCGACATATGTTGGTTAGCGCACTTGAAATATCTGGGTTTTAAAGTAGCTAAGTCTTCGTATCAACCGAAATAGCCCTCTTGAACGATGCTTTTTTGGTAGAAACAGCTCGCTTGGACAAAAAACCGCTGGTTAACCCTTGGACTAGAAGGCAAGATGCCCGTAACCAACTGTAAAGAATTCCACTAATTGGCCAGAATACCAAAGAGGTTTTGAATTTTTCCTTGGCAGGACAGACGAAACCTGACTAGCGCGACAATCGGGGGTTCGTTCAACGTTTATTGCCATGACCCTTACCCTCACAGAAGCCCTCGATACTGCGCAAACAGGAGCGCCAACAGAGGCGCCCGCAGAATCACCAGTCCAGGCGCCCGCACAGGCAGCACCCGCCACTGCCAGTGCCACTGCCGACACCAAACCGCAAAAAAAGCAGGCCCGTCTTCCGGCCGCGCTGCCCATTCTGGAAAAGCTGTTTGAACTGCAGCCGCAATTGTTCGGTGCGAATTTCCTGCCGCTGAAACTCGGAATTTTTCAGGACTTGCTGGCCAGCCACCCGGACCTCTTCACGCGCGACGAGCTCAAGACAGCGCTGAGCGTTCACACGCGCTCAACGCGCTATCTGCAAAGCGTGGCCGCAGGTAACAAGCGGCATGATCTTCAAGGCGCCCCGGTGGACGACGTTGCGCCGGAACACATTTACCTGGCCATCGTCGAGCTGTTCCGGCGCAGGCAGGGACGCACCGGTGAAGATCTCGCGCCGAAGTTGCGCAACCAACTGAAGGCCGCATTTGAAGCCTCAGGCATGACCAGCCCGGCCTACCTGGCTCTGGTTCAGACCCACCATGCCGAGGCGCACACCCTGCTGGAGGAGGTGCTGGCAGAGCACGACCAGAAGTTGGCCCGGCAGGAAGCGTTGTTCAGGGCGTACCAGGCCAGTGGCAAATCACCTGAGGAATTTGCCGACATGTACGGCATGGAACTCCGCGACGTGAAGGCGGCACTCGCCAGTCGCTGAAACACGCCGACTTACTTGAGCTTTTTGTAGACGCGGTCTGCCTCCGGGCCACGCCCTGTGTCCTGGAGCCCACGCGCTAAATCGCGGTAGGCTTGCTGCATCTGCTCACTCGGTACGCCGTCGGTCATGCCGGCGGACTCGTCGCGCTCATGGGGCAACGGCGCTTCTGATGGTGTGTGGCCAGCACCCGGCGGTAATGTGCTGCCGGGTCCGGTTTGCGGTGCCACGGTGCTACGCGCCTTCAAGTGCAATGTATACGTCGTGGTTTTTTTCTTGAACGATGTTTCCATAGTCTGATGCTCGTGTAATAAAGGTCAAGCCCGCAGGAAATCCAGCAGGTCTTTGGTCAGCCGGTCTTTGTCTGTGGCGAACAGGCCATGGGGCGCGCCGTCGTATTCAATGAGGGTGGAACGTGCAATGCCTTTGGCCGCGGCACGGCCCGCGTTGTCGATGGGCACTGTCTTGTCTGCCGTGCCATGGATGATCAACGTGGGCAGCGTGAACGCGGCGAGATCGCCACGAAAGTCCGTGCTCGCAAAAGCCTTGGCGCTTTCCAGCGTGGCCCTCAAGCTGGCTTGCATGGCCATGCTGCGTGCCCACGTCAGCAACTCGTCACTGACGGGGCGGGAAACCAGCCCAACACCGAAAAAGTCCTTGAAAAATCCGGAAAAGAATTTGGTACGGTCCTGCTGCAGGGCCAGCGCCATCTGGTCAAAGGCGGATTGATCAGTGCCACCCGGGTTGTCCTGCGTTTTCAGCATGAAGGGGACCACCGACGAGACCAGCACCGCTTTGGCAATCGATTTCCCGCCATGGCGCGACAGATAACGCGCCACCTCGCCGCCCCCCATGGAAAAGCCCACCAAAATCGCGTTCTCAGCGCCCGTTTGCTCAATGACGGCGGCCAAGTCGTCTGCAAACGTGTCGTAGTCATAGCCGCTCCAAGGTTGCGAAGAGCGGCCAAACCCCCGGCGGTCGTAGGCGATGGTGCGAAAGCCTGACTGAGCCAGCGCGATGGCCTGGTCGTCCCAGGTGTCTGACGACAGAGGCCAGCCATGCATCAAGATGACTGGCTGACCAGTGCCCCAGTCTTTGACGTAAAGCTCGGTTTTATCCGGGGTGATAACGGTATTCATGTGGAGGATGTCCTGGTTCAATGTCGGAACACCCAGTGTTCGCCAAGGCATTCGCCGCCACCATCAGCCATGGCGACGAAGTCTTGCGGGCCATTTCCCACACATCGCGCAGTTCCCCAATGCGAACGGCTAATCTGTTCTTCAATGAACATCGGGCCGCTATTGGGCACCCGGCATGGGGGTAAGAATTTCTTGAATCATGAAGGTGCCATAGTGCTGCGCTGCGACGGCGTTGCTTGACTTTGCCACTTCTGCGACCAGCTCAGCGGTATCAGCATCCGGCGCATGCACGACCAGAAAGCTGCAACCCTCCAGCGCCAATGTGCGGTTGGCTTTCATCAGGTCGAGTTCATAACCGAAGGAAGCGAGAAAACCTACCGTTTCCAGTTCAGCGTCGACCTGTGCAATCATTTCTTCGGGGCTATATCGGATCAACGCTGCAGCGGTAAACCCTTTCGTGGCCAACAACGCTGTGGCCTGTTGCAGGTCGAGTGCCGTGCGATAAGTGATGACGGTATGACCTACCGGCTTGAACACGCCGAAGGTCTCTGGGGGATTGGTTTTGTCCACTTGCTTCTCCTGAAATGAGCATGCCAGCGCAGATTGCGGCATGCCATACAGAGAATGCCTTTGCAACCGTGGTGGGTCAGTGCGATTTCGCACAGAAGATGCCCATCTCGCGCGCGGCTGGGTTACTTTGGCCGGGGCAGCGTCAGATTTGGCTGCACTGCCTGCAACTTGCCGGAGCGCAATTCGACGCGTGGAGCCTGGTCTGTTCGCTACCGAACAGACTCGGTGCGGCATTTCAGGTCAAATTCAGGCTACAAGAGCCAAGCGCTCCTGCCGCTGAGACCCCACGAAAGGCCCCCGGATTACACCCTGAATTGTTCGACATGTTCTATCGCAAACCGTCACCCAATGCGTCACCCAATGCTTTACCGGTCGGCCTGGCAAACATGCAGGTCATCATGACCCATGACCCCACAGACGATATCGCCATGGAAGATTGCGACGTCATGTGGGACGCCACGTCACAAAGACTTGAATTGATCATTTCCGACTGGCTTGTGGCCATGCCTGAATCGGTCGAGCCAAGTCCGATTGGCAGACTTCGTGCCCGGCTGCTGGAATGCCAGGAAGCAATTCGGCAGGTGCAAGCCAGTTTGAAGCATGACCAGCAAAGACGCCATGTGCTTGAGTCGGAACTGTTGACTGCCAAAACAGCGTTGGCAAAGTTGCGTGCAGAAGTGTCCGCGACCCAGTCCAGTCCAGTCCAGTCCAGTCCACAGAGTGTGCCACCATGGAGACCGGTAGAGCCCTGAATTGCTATTATATTAGTAGTAAACTATTGAATAAATATAGGCTATAGCGCCAATTTTCGGCACGGAGCTGTATCGGGGAACTGCACTGTGGTTATGATGTTCGCTGGGATCGCTTCCGACCCCCGCAACCTTCACGAAACCCCTTCCCATGAAACACATTGGATTCATCGGCGCGTCTGGCCTCATGGGCCACGGCATTGCCAAAAACCTGCTGGCCAAAGGCTTTGCGGTATCACTCACCGTGCACAAAAACCGGGATGGCGTGGCCGACCTGCTGGCCGCTGGCGCGACGCTGGCCGGGACTGCCGCCGGGCTGGGCGTTTGCGATGCAGTGATGCTGTGCGTGACCGGCTCGCCGCAGGTCGAGGCGGCCCTGACGGGTCCAGATGGGGTGCTCGCCAAAGCACGGCCTGGGCTTATCGTCATTGACACCTCCACCAGCGAGGCGGAGTCCACGCAACGCCTGGCAGCGCTTTGCACGCAGCATGGTGCCACCCTGGTCGATGCCCCGCTGGCCCGCACGCCGGTGGAAGCCGAACTGGGCAAGCTCAACACCATGGTGGGTGCCACGCCTGAGGTGTTTGCGCAGATCAAGCCAGTGCTGAGCGCCTACTGTGAAAACATCTTTCACGTGGGCGGGCCTGGGGCCGGCAACGTGATCAAGCTGCTGAACAACTTCATTGCCCAGGCCATTGCGACCGCTACCGCCGAGGCCTTTGCCGTGGGTGCCAAGGCCGGCGTGGATGTGCAGCAACTGGTGAACGTGGTGTCGGCCGGCGGCGTTAACTCCGGCATCTTCCAGGCCATGGCCAAGACCTTGAGCGGTGACTTCACGGGCCTCAAGTTTGAGCTGGACAATGCCCGCAAAGACCTGCGTTACTACACCCACCTGGCAGAGATGATGAACGTGCCGTCGAACGTGGGTGAAGCGGTTCACCAAAGCCTGGTGACTGCATCGGCACTGGGCTTTGGCAAACAGTTTGTGTCGGCCCTGGTCAGCGCGCAGGAAGAACTGACCGGTGCGAAAATCACGTCTGCTTAACCCCGGGAACACACATGATCGTCGAGCGCATCTGGACCGGTAATGCCTACCGCAATTTCAACTACCTGATTGCCTGCCCCGAAACGGGCGAAGCCCTGGCCATTGACCCGCTGGACCATGAGAAAACGCTGGCCACGGCCAAGGTAAAAGGCTGGCAAATCACGCAGATTCTCAACACCCATGAGCACCACGACCACACGGGTGGTAACGACGCCGTGGTGGCCGCTACCGGTGCCAAGGTGATTGCGCACCACAAAGCGGGCGGCAAGATTGCAGGCATGAGCCGGGGTGTGCAAGCCGGTGATGTCATCAAGGTGGGCAAGACCGTGGAGCTGGAATGCCTGGACACACCGGGCCACACCATGTGCCATATCTGCCTGCGCTCCCACACCGAGCAGCCCGCCCTGTTTTCGGGCGACACGCTGTTCAATGCCGGTGCCGGTAACGTGCACAACGGAGGCGACGTGCACTCGCTCTACACCACCTTTGCCGATCAGCTGGCGAAACTGCCTGACAACACCCTGGTCTACCCGGGGCATGACTACATTGAGACCAACCTGAAGTTCACTTTGGCCCGGGAACCCGGCAACGCCGCAGCCGCCGCACTGCTGCCGCGCGTGGCATCGCATGACCCGGCAACGTCCGTGGTGACCACGCTGGCACAGGAAAAACAGCACAACACGTTTTTCCGGCTGGCCAACCCCAACGTCATTGCGAAGTTGCGTGAGAGTTTTCCGGACCTGCCACCGCAGGCAGACGCCAAGACCGTGTTCATGAAATTGCGCGAGCTTCGCAACACCTGGTGATAGATTTCCAGTCAATGGATTTCCATGCGCCGTGATTTGAGACTGAGGGCGCTCATCCAGCACAACCTGAGCCGGTTTCAGGTCAAGGCGTTGGGGCATGAAGGGCAAAAGGCAGCCGCTGTCGCTATCGCTGTGACGGATGTAGGTCACGGGGCCAATTTGAAGGGCCTCAACGACTATGCTGCATGCAATACGCAGGCAGCATTGATCTTGACGCGCCGCGCGGCCAGCCTGCGTCAGCATTCTGGCCAGTGGGCACTACCGGGCGGGCGCATGGACGACGGCGAAAGCGCCGAACAGGCGGCATTGCGCGAGCTGCATGAAGAAATTGGTCTGAAACTCGGCGCGGATGCCATCATGGGCCGGCTTGACGATTTTGCGACCCGCTCCGGTTATGTAATCACGCCGCTGGTGGTATGGGCGGGCACCGCGCGACACATCGCTCCCAACCCCGGTGAAGTGCAAAGCATTCATCGCATTCCGGTGACCGAATTTCAGCGTGCTGACGCACCCATCCTCAATGCACGTCAGGGCAGCGAGCACCCGGTGCTGCGGATGCCGGTTGGAGAATCCTGGATTGCTGCGCCCACTGCGGCGTTTTTATACCAGTTCCGCGAGGTCTGTATTGAAGGCCTTGACACGCGGGTTGCCCACTTTGAGCAACCGGAATTCGCCTGGAAGTAAGCTTGGCCTTGCGCTTCAGCGCTCAGCCAGATAGTGCTGCAGGGTGACCGGCACGCCTTCAAGCTGGAAAGCCCGCACATGTGAATCCAGTTCCTGATCGGCCAGCGTGGCGCGCGCCCGCTGGTGCAGGTAGTCGGCCCAAGACGTCACGATAAAGCGCTCCACAAAACGCGTTGGGTCAGCCAGATCCCGGTAGATGCGCCAGAAGGTGGCACCATCACGCCGCCGTGGCGCACGCATGTGGCTGATGGCCTCCAGAAATGCGGCGGTGTCTTCAATCTGGATGCGGTAACCCATTTCAACCGCCACCGGGCCGGCTTCGGGCGCAGGTTCATTGGTGATGAAGATGTCGTCCCAGGGGATGGCCTGGGTCACGTCCTGCGCGTCCCCCATGCGCAGCGGAAACGGACGCGCCAGCAGCAACCCGCAAGCCATGCCCAGGGCCGCAGTGCACAGGGCGAATGGCAAGCCGATGAGGTCAGACAGTGCGCCCCACACCGCCGAGCCCACCGCAAACGACCCCAGCGCACACAGCGTGTGCATGGCCACGGCGCGGGCGCGTACCCAGGGTGGTACGCTGGTCTGCGTGGCCGTATTGAAGGTTGAAGTCACCGACATCCAGGCCGCGCCGCCCAGTACCAGTGCGGTATAGATCAGCACGTGTGACCGCGTGAGCGCCGTGACCAACATCACGCACGCAAACACAACGCAGCCCCCCGTGACGAGCGCTTCCAGGCCCAAGCGGGCACGCAGGCGGCCTATCACTAATCCTGCACAGACGGCACCGGTGCCCAGGCAACCCATCAGCAGGCCGAAGCCGGCCGCACCCAAATCAAGTTGGCGCTGCCCGATGACGGGCAGCAAAGCCCACAGCGCCGAACCGGTGGCGGTGAAGGCCATGGTGCGCACCAGTTGTGCCAGCACCGTGTGCGAATGCCAGGCAAACCGCAGTGCGCTGAGCATGCCGCCCCACAACCGCTCTGGTGGCAGGCGTGAAGGTGGGTGGGGTTTGGGTGGCCAGCGCCGGATGGCCTGCATCATGGTCAACGTGCTGGCCACTGAAATGGCAAAGTTCCAGGCACCGCCTGCGAGTGAAAACACCAGCCCGGCAAGCGCTGGGCCCACGGCACGAGCGCCGTTGTAGGCAATCGACACGACCGTGATGGCCTGCGGCAATTCTTCACGCGGGATCGAGTCGGAAATGGTGGAGTTCCAGGCCGGCGACAGCAGTGCGGTACAACTGCCAGCCACGAAGATCAGGATCAGCACCGTGGCAGGCCCGGCCAGGCCTGCCAGTAGAAGACCGGTGAGCAATACACCGGTGGTGGCCTGAACGATCAAGGCAAAGGTAATGAGCTGTCGCCGGTCAGCAATATCGGCCCAGACCCCGGCAGGCAGAGAAAGAATGAACATGGGCAAAAAGACCGCCGTCTGGACCAGGGCCGCCAGAAACGACGAGCCGGTGAGTTCCACCATCATCCAGGACGCGGCCATGGTCTGCATGGCATTGCCAACAAAGTAGATGCCGCCGCTGCCCCACAGCCCGCGAAACTGCCGGTGCCGCAACGTGTGCCAGATCGACGGCACGGGCGTGGCCGCTGGGCTGGGTTGCGTGGGTGCTTCAGCACTCATGGGCGGTTCATCCGGCTAGGTCAGCCACTTTTGCAGAAAGCGGGCTTGCCCCATGGCGGGATCAAGCTGATAGCCTGCAAAACCCAACCGCTCATAGAGGCTGACCGCACCCACATTGCCTTGCAGCACTTCCAGCGTCATCTTGCAGGCACCACGCCCGCGCGCAATCTCCTCAGCCAGCCGCAACATGGACGCCGCCACGCCACGCCCCCGGTAGGCGACCAGCACTGCCACATCATGCACATTGACCAGCGGCAGGCAGGCAAAGGTGGAGAAGCCTTCGATGCAGTTGACCAGGCCCACCGGCGTGTCGCCCTCGAAGGCCAGTACGCTGTAGGCCTGCGGGCGAGCTGCCAGTGAGCCCACCAGGTTGGACTTCGCGAACGCGCTCAAGCCATGCCCGCCACCCATGGGGTCTTGCGCGTAGGCATCGAGCAACATGACCAGCGCGGCAGCATGCTTAGGGTTACCGTAGTCGGCGCGGCAAACGCTCACTGAGGCCAGGTTCGTCGTGTTCATGAAAGCCTACGCGTCATGCCGCCAGACAATCCGCAATGCGCTGGGCACACGCCCTGGCCTGGGTCGCATCACGGGCCTCCACCATCACGCGCACCAGGGGCTCGGTGCCACTGGCGCGGATCAGCACACGGCCGGTGTTGGCCAGTTCGGCTTCGACCACTTTGGTCTCTGAGGCAAGCCGGGCATTGGCTTTCCAGTCTTGTCCGGGTTGCAGGCGCACGTTGATGAGGATTTGCGGAAACAGCGTGACGTCGGCCAGTAACTCGGCCAATGTCTGCCCACTGCGAATGCAGGCCTGCAGCACTTGCAGGGCAGACACCAGGCCATCGCCTGTGGTGTGCTTGTCCAGCGCCAGCAGGTGGCCAGAGCCCTCGCCGCCCAGCAACCAGCCACGCTGCTCCAGTTCTTCGAGCACATAGCGGTCACCCACCTTGGCACGCACTAACTGCACGCCCTTGGCCTTCAGGGCCAGCTCCACCGCCATATTGGTCATGAGCGTGCCGACCACGCCAGGCACGGCATCACTGGCCCGCTTGGCCGGTATCTTGCCACCGCGTGACAAGCGCTCTTTCACCATCAAGTAAAGAATTTCATCGCCATTGAACAAGCGGCCATCGGCATCCACGACCTGCAGTCGGTCGGCATCGCCATCCAGTGCAATGCCGTAGTGCGCGCCGTGCTCCTTCACCGCCGCCACCAGCGCCTGCGGATGGGTGGCACCGACTTCATGGTTGATGTTGAGCCCATCGGGGTTACAGCCAATCGCGATCACCTCGGCACCCAATTCGTGGAACACCTTGGGTGCGACCTGATACGCCGCACCATGGGCACCATCCACAACAATCTTCATGCCCTTGAGCGTCAGGTCATTGGCGAACGTGCTCTTGCAGAATTCAATGTACCGGCCCGGCGCGTCATCGAGCCGACGGGTGCGCCCCAGACTCGCAGAGTCGGCCCAGACCGGCGCGTTTTCCAGCGCAGCTTCGACCTCGAATTCCCAGGCGTCGGGTAACTTGGTGCCCTGCGCACTGAAGAACTTGATGCCGTTGTCTTCAAACGGGTTGTGGCTGGCGCTGATAACCACGCCCAGCGAGGCGCGCTGGGCCCGTGTCAGGTAAGCCACGCCCGGCGTGGGCAACGGGCCTAACAGCACCACATCCACCCCGGCCGAATTGAAACCGCTTTCCAGCGCGCTCTCCAGCATATAGCCCGAAATGCGCGTGTCCTTGCCAATCAGCACCACCGGGCGCGACTCCGTTTGCTTGAGCACGTGCCCCACCGCATGCGCCAGCCGCAACACAAAGTCCGGCGTGATGGGCGCTTGGCCCACGGTGCCGCGAATGCCGTCTGTTCCGAAGAATTTTCTTGTCATTTTCGTATTTTCCCCTTATATAACCTGCTTAACCAGCTATTTATTTTATAGCATTCAACACCTTCAGCGCCTGCACGGTTTCGCGCACATCGTGAACACGGACGATACTGGCACCGCGCTCCACGGCCAGCAGGGCCGCCGCCACACTGGGCACCAGGCGATCCCGCACATCCAGCGTGGCAAGGGTTGCCAGCGAGGTGCTCGTGGCCCCCGCCAGGGATGATTTTCTGGACCAACCCACCAGCAGTGGATAGCCCGCCGCCAGCAGCTCTGACTGCCGCGCGAGAAGCCCGAAATTCTGGGCGACGGTCTTGCCAAAGCCAATGCCCGGGTCCAACACAATGCGGGTCTTGTCCACACCCACTGCCTGAAGCTGCGCGGCGACCCACTCCCAGAATCGCATCACCTGCGGCACCACATCGCCTTCCATGGGCGTGACCTGCATGCTTTGCGGATCACGGTACATGTGCATCACACACACGCCACACCGGGGGTGACCCGCGACGATCCGCATGCCGGGTGGCAGCCTGGCCGCCTCTGGCCCGGATGTCCCGGACTCGTCCGCGACACCGTCCCCGGGCCATTGCAGGGCACGGATGTCATTGATGATGTCGGCACCAAGGTCCAGCACGGCCTGCATGACCTCAGGCTTGTAGGTGTCCACGGACACCGGCACACCCAGCTTGACGGCACCGGCCACCACGGGCAGCACGCGGGCCAACTCATCTGCCAGCGGCAAGGGTAGCGCGCCAGGGCGTGATGATTCGCCACCAATATCCAGTAGGTCCGCCCCACCCTTGAGCAGGATTTCACAGTGCCTCAGCGCAGCAGCCGTTGAGGCATGCTCACCACCGTCCGAAAACGAATCAGGTGTCACGTTGACAATGCCCATGACTTTGGGGCTGCTCAAGTCGATTGTGAAACGCGTGGTTTGCCAGTTCATAGGGAAAATTGAAAATGGGGCACGAGGCCCCATTCTGGTTGACTGTTCACGTTTCAGGCCGCCGTCGGTGCGGGCTCTGTGACCACCGCAGGTGGGCTGCCAGAGCTGCCACCGCCTGAGGTGGGCGTGCGGGGAGCCCAGTCTTTCGGTGGGCGAGGTTCCTTGCCTGCCATGATGTCATTGATTTGGTCAGTGTCGATGGTTTCCCATTCCAGCAGGGCCTTGGCCATGGCATGCATTTTGTCGCTATTGTCCTCAATCAGCTTGCGTGCCAGTGAATATTGCTGGTCGATAATGCGGCGCACTTCGCTGTCGACCTTTTGCATGGTCTGCTCGCTCATATTGGTGGTCTTGGTGACCGAGCGACCCAAAAACACTTCACCTTCGTTTTCAGCGTAGACCATAGGGCCCAGGGCATCCGTCATGCCGTAGCGGGTGACCATGTCGCGGGCAATTTGCGTGGCTCGCTCGAAGTCATTGCTGGCGCCGGTGGTCATCTGCTTCATG
>JANOAP010000171.1:0-7879 GCA_031411175.1 Rhodoferax sp.
TACTGCCAGAGCGGCCAGATCATGAGCGCGACCGCCTTGCTCAAAACCAAAAAGAAGCCCAGCGATGCCGACATTGATGCCGCCATGGCGGGCAACATCTGCCGCTGCGGCACCTACGTGCGCATTCGCGCTGCCATCCACGACGCTGCCAGCACGCTGGCTTGAACAGGAGCATCTGATGAACTTCCTCTCCAACGACACACTTTACGCCGCTGAGATGCCAAAACACCTGCTAGCCCTTGCCAGTCAATCTCAAGCAGCTACAGATTCAGTAGCAAATGACCGTATGGCGGCCATGCCACGCCGCAGCTTCCTGAAGATGGCGTCTGCCGTCTCGGCCTCTGGCGGCTTCGCGCTGGGCGCTTTCCCGCTGCTGGCTGGCGCGCAGGATGCGACCCCGGCTGGTGCAGCCGCCAAACCCGCCGGCCTCAAGCCCACCGAGCAACCCACCGCCTTTGTGCGCATAGACAAAGACGGAACGACCACCGTCACCATCAACCGCCTGGACTTTGGCCAGGGCGTGCAAACCGGCCTGCCAATGATCCTGGCAGAAGAGCTGGACGCAGACTGGTCCAAGGTGAAAAGCGTGCATGGCAGCAACCACCCTGCCTACGCGGACCCGGCCTTTGGTATCCACCTGACGGGCGGCTCGGCCTCCATCAAGAACTCCTACACCCAGTACCGCGAGCTGGGCGCCCGCACGCGCGCCATGCTGGTCAGCGCCGCTGCCGCGCAGTGGAACGTGGACGCCTCCAGCCTGCGCACGCAGACCGGCAATGTGATCGGCCCTGGCGGCAAAAAGCTAAGCTACGGTGACCTGGCGGAGACCGCGATGAAGCTGCCCGTGCCTGAGAAAGTCGCACTGAAAGACCCCAAGACCTTCCGCATCATCGGCAAGCCCACGGGCCGCCTCGATGCCACGGCCAAATCCAGCGGCACGCAGGGCTATGGCATTGACGTGCGCCTGCCTGGCATGCTGACCGCCGTGGTGGCGCATCCGCCGGTGTTTGGAGCCAAGCTGAAATCGCTGGACGACAGCGCGGCCAAAGCCATCAAGGGCGTGAAGGCCGTGCTGCGCATCCCGGTAGACCGAGGCGGCGAAGGCGTGGCTGTGGTGGCTGACGGCTACTGGGCGGCCAAGCAGGGCCGTGATGCGCTCAAGGCGGAATGGGACAGCAGCGCTGTGGAGAAGGTAGATTCGGCGGCCCAACTCGCCAGCTACAAGGAGTTGGCCAAAAAGCCCGGCGCGTTCAAGTACAACGCCGATGTCTCCAAGATCGCTGCCGCACCCCAAAAGATCAGCGCTGAATTCGTCTTCCCCTACCTGGCGCATGCGCCGATGGAGCCACTCAACTGCACCGTGGCCGTGACCGGTGACAAGGCCGAGTTGTGGCTGGGTACCCAGATGCCGGGCCTGGACGGCTTTGCCGCTTCCAAGGTGCTGGGTGTGCCGCCGCAAAACGTGAAGATCAACACGCAGATGGCCGGGGGCGGTTTCGGCCGCCGCGCCATCCCCACCAGCGAGTACGTGGTGGAGGCCTGCACGGTTGCCAAAGCGGCGCAGACCGCCGGTTTGACCGCCCCGGTGCGCACGCTGTGGAGCCGTGAGGACGACATCAAGGGCGGTTACTACCGTCCCATGCATTTGCACCGGGCCGAGATCGGCTTTGACGACAAGGGCGACATCCTTGGCTGGGACCATGTGATCGTCGGGCAGTCCATCCTGATTGGCACGCCATTTGAAGCCATGCTGGTCAAAGACGGTATTGACGGCACCAGCGTCGAGGGCATGAAAGAGCCCTATGAGATCCCCATGCGCCTGTCTGTGCACCACCCCAAGGTGAACGTGCCTGTGCTGTGGTGGCGCAGCGTAGGCTCGACCCACACCGCGTTCGTGATGGAAACCTTGCTGGACGAGATCGCCGTGGCAACCCAGCAAGACCCGGTGGCCTACCGCCTCAAACTGATGGGCGACAAGCACCCGCGCCACAAGGCCGCGCTGCAACTGGCGGTGGACAAATCAGGCTACGGCAAGAAGAAGCTGGCCGCCGGCCGCGCCTGGGGCGTGGCGGTGCACGAGTCGTTCCAGTCCGTGGTGGCCTATGTCGTCGAAGCCTCGGTGAAAGACGGCACACCCAAGCTGCACAGTGTGACGGCGGGCGTGCACTGCAACCTGGTGGTCAACCCGAAGAGTGTGGAAGCGCAGGTGCAGGGCGGGGCGCTGATGGGCCTGTCGATGTGCCTGCCCGGTGCGGCCATCACGCTGAAAGACGGCGTGGTTGAGCAAAGCAACTTCGGCGACTTTGTGGTGCCCCGCATCACCGACATGCCGACGGTGGCCGTGCACATGGTGCCGAGTGCGGATGCGCCTACCGGCATGGGTGAGCCGGGCTTGCCTGCGCTGGCACCCGCGTTTGCAAATGCCGTGTCACGGCTGACCGGCAAGCGGCTGCGGGAGCTGCCGTTCAAGCTGGCTTGATCAGGCTCGCCGATGACGTATGGATCATGCGCTCGGCGTTGCTTCGATTTATGCGGCCATAGGCTACACCTGTAATGCAAGCTTACTGTGCAGGGCTAATTTTTCGCACTTTCACCAAATCGCTCCACATCTTGCTCTCTTGGCGAGTCAACTGATCAAGTTCGTCCGCGCTGCTCCCAACGGCAGCAGCAGATATGGCTGCAAGCCGCTCCCTAATTTCGGGCATCGCAGCAACCTTGCGCCATGCAACGGACAGCGTCGAAACAATAGCCGTAGGCGTTCCTTTCGGTACCCATACGCCATACCAGGCATCGATCACGAAACCCGGAACGGTTTCATTCACTGTGGGCAAATCTGGCATTCCAGGCGCACGTTTAACGCCAGTTTGCGCCAGCGCGCGCACTTTACCAGTTGCGACCATGCCAGCGACCTGGGCTGCTGGACTCATAGAGAGTTGGACCACGTTGCTCATCAAGTCTGCGCTGAAATTACTGGCGTAGTTCACGGGGAGTACCTCCACGCCCGTCTGATTCGCCAGGAGTTGTGACCCCAAGTATGCGGCGGAGGCGAATCCGGTGACGCCCATTGCGAGTTTGGCCGGATTGGCTTTTGCATAGGATAGAAGCTCTGGGAACGTCCTAACGGGAACCTGCGAATTCACCATCCAAACAAATGGCGATTCAGCGAACCGCGAAACCGGCTCAAGCTCTTTGTCTGGATCGTAGGGTAGATTGGCGACAATATGAGGATTCATAGTGACTGCCTGATTGAACGTGAACAGCAATGTGTATCCATCAGCCTTCGAGCGTGTGACGCGCTGGACGCCGATCACTCCACTCGCGCCGACCACGTTCTGGACTACGACTGGGCGACCAAGAACTTCTGCGAGTTTGAGCGCACCCATACGGCCGATGATGTCTACACCGGTGCCGGCGGCAGCAGGCAACACGAGAGTGATCGGTCGGTCCGGATAGGGCTCGGTCTGCGCCGATGCGTTTCCCCAGCTAACAACAGCCATTACGGCGACGAAGCCGAGTACAAATTGACGGGTGGTTGCCATAAAACATTTCCTTTTTGGTTTGACTGAATGAACAACGGTGCAATCGCAAAATTGATCATGTGGGCTGTGGTTGGAAATTGAGTTCGTTAGTTCTAGAATCACCTTCGTCATTGACGATCAATCAGTTTTTAATTTTTGATGGAACGAAGTACTAGTCCTCAACGGAAGTTACATCGAGAACGATCTTGCCGATGTGCTCACCTTGTTCCATGAGCCGATGCGCATTCAAGGGGAAAGACGCGATGAATAACCGGGTGAATCTGCCCGCTATGGAGCAAGGGCCAGACGACGCACCGCAATTCGGTCGCGATCGCGCTCTTTTCCGCATAGGGAAGCGGGCGCAGGAGCGAGCCGGTCACTCGGATGTCTTTTTCAACAATCGCGGTGAGTGGGTCACGAAATCCAGAGAGCTCTGTCCACCCAGGTGCCCAAGAATTACCCCTCAACAATCTTTGTCGCCTGCCAATGGAGCATTTTCCATTCATCGCCTGCAGATCGAGCCCATGCCGTAACGAACGCGTTGTGCAGCGTTTTTGTTTCGCCACCGACCTCAATTGTGGTGTTGGTACGGCCATGAAGAAATGCGACAGGTGAAAGAATGCGAATGATTTGATCGGCTCTGTCAGCTCGTAAAAAACGATACTTGGCGGCTTTGATCGATGCTAAAAAGGCTTCTTTGTTTTCTGTTTTTCCATTTGCATGCGTATGAACATAGTCCTCGTGCAGCATCAACGCAAGCCTGTCCAAGTCCTGCGCGTAGAGGGCTTGGTAGCGCGCTTCATCAGCCGCAAAGATGTCGCGTACAGTGTCGGGAGTGCTCATGGTTTGCCTCATTTCTCTGAGATTACACAGTTGGACAGAATGCCAATGCCTGCGATATCTACATCGAATTTGTCCCCCGGCGCGATGGGTCCTACTCCCCCTGGCGTTCCAGTGAAGATCAGATCCCCCGGCATCAGGGTGATAAATGTGCTCAGATACTCAACTAACGCATCGACGCTGAATAGCAAGTCAGACGTATCGCACTCTTGAACGACCTTGCCATTCAACCGGCCGCACATATGCAGACTTGAGGGATCAAGTTGGGTTTCGATCCAGGGGCCAACGGGCGCGAAAGTGTCAAACGCCTTTCCCACCGTCATCAACCCCATGGCCATCTCCTTGCGTTGGTAGACGCGCTCACTAACGTCATTGCCGCAGGTGTAGCCGAGCACATATTCAAGGGCCTGCTCACGCTGAACGTTTTTGGCCTTGCGCCCGATAACAGCGACGAGTTCTGCCTCATAGTGAACGATCTGACCAACGCGCGGATAGACGATGGCATCGCCATTGCCCACCAGTGAGGTGTCAGGCTTCATGAATAACGGCGGTATTTCGGGCATAGCACGGCCGGTTTCAATAATGTGCGACTTGTAATTGAAGCCTACCCCAAAGATGCGTGGATGCTCGACTGTGGGTGCTAGCAGCGTGAGGTCTGCAAGCGCGAGCTCCTCGCCTGTAGGTTTTGACTCCCCTTCAAAAGGTGACCCGGCTAACACTTTGACGACATCCGGCAGTGCCAGCACACCAAAGCCAGTCCGGCTTCCTTGTCGGAATTTAAGAATTTTCACTACACATTCTCCAAGTTGCCTTTGACCGTCATCCGCCGAGTGACGACGAGCATGACATTGCATACAAGCACCACGACCGTTGCAAGTACGATGCCGTAGAACACCCCTACCGAATCACTCATCTGGCGTGCCTGCTCAATGCCATGACCAATACCTCTCTCCGCAGACAGGTATTCGGCGACGATCGCGGCACTTAGCGCCCATGGCAGTGCGACTTCCATTCCTGTCAAGACGAACGGCCAGACGGTGGGGAAAACAATGCTGCGCGTTACCTGAAGAGAATTCGCGCCTAGAACGCGGGCCGTCGTTACCAGACGCGGGTCGACCGCCAGGAGCCCGGAATAAGTGAGTGCGAACACGATGAAAAATACAGTGATTGACACCAGTCCGACTTTTGGTGCCCAGCTTGTTCCGAACCACAGCACCAATAACGGAACCAGGCCAAGCTTGGGAACGCTCATTGCAGCGGTGATGAACGGTTGAACCATTTGGTCAATGCGCGGCGAGAGTCGCAGTGCACAAGCGGCGGCTGCACCCAGAATGAGGCCGATGGACGTGCCTACAAAAAACAGTCCACTCGTCGCCGCGATATCGCGAACCAACGCACCTTTCAATAATTCGGCACTAGCGCGCCCCGCAACAGCACCGACTCCAGGCACCCACTGAACGCCAACGACGCTACTCGCCAATTCCCATAGCGCGAGAAGTGACACCACGCCAGCAAGCTTTACAGAGATGACGCGAAGTCTCGTATTCATATGTGTGCGACGCCGCGCAAATGCGAACGGATAGTGTCATAGTGGGCCGCAAAGCTGGGAGCCTTGAAAATGAGTTCAGGATCACGTGGACGCGCAATGTCCACGTCACGATGCAACACAATCCTGCCCGGCGACCCCGATAGAACCACCACGCGGTCTCCGAGCGCGATGGCCTCATTGATATCGTGCGTCACGAAGAGGATTGTCTTGCGCTCCGCTTGCCAAAGACTGAGGAGATCAGACTGCAACTGGGCACGCGTCTCAGCGTCCAGCGCCCCGAATGGCTCATCCATGAGTACCACGGGCGGGTTGTACACCAACGTTCTAGCCAGTGAGGCCCGCTTTCGCATGCCACCAGAAAGTTGGTGGGGATAGTGGCTGGCCCATTCTGACAAACCAACTTGCTGCAGCAATTGCTTAGCCCGAGCAATGTCAGCTTCCGTTAGGCGACCCACGAGTGTCAATGGAAACACGAGGTTGTCCCACACTGTTCGCCAAGGCAGTAAACTGTCGTCCTGTGTGACATAGCCGATCTGCCGATTGCACCCTGGCATCTGCGCCATTCCACCGCCACCGATTGCCTCACCTTTAAAAATTACCTTGCCAGCTGTAAGCGGCAAAGTCTGTGCGATTGCGCTGAGCAGTGTAGATTTGCCCGCGCCGGACGAACCCATGATCGTCACGAATTCTCCGTCTTCAACGGTCAAATCCAAGTCCTTCAGTATCCACCGGCGTTCGGCCGTGTCAGGGTTACCGTAGGCGATTCCGAGCCCTTGCAATTGCAGCAAAGGGGTGGTGTTGGCGTTATCCTGCATTTCTAAGCTCCAGCGAGCGTTGGGTCGCTTTTGGTTTGGCCCGACTGCCAACGCAGCAGTCGCCGCTGCACGAGGCCCACTACGCTACTAATGGTCAAAACGATCGCCATAACTGTCACAAGCGCAACGAACGTTAACGTCGTATCAAAGTCCATCGCGCCGTATTGGGCGAGATAGCCCAAACCCCGGTTGGACGATATGATTTCGCCGACAATTGCGCCAGCGATGGCATAGGGCACCGCAACGCGCAGGCCACCGAAAACGTAAGGGACGACGGCAGGCCAAACTACCAATCTGAGTATCTGCCATTCGTTCGCACCCAGAACTCGGCTTGCAAGCACAAGACGTTGGTCAACTGATTTCACCCCGCGCAGCGTGCTGTAGAAAACGATGAAGAAGATCGCAGACGCAACGAGAGCCACCTTTGCAGCCGGTCCGACCCCGAGCCACAGGATGAACAGAGGCACTAGTGCAGTCTTTGGCACCGCGTACCCGATTGCCATAACCCCTTCCAGCGCCGATTCGATGACTGGGTGCCGCCGCAAAAACATGGCGAGAAGGCAACCTGGAACAGCACCAAGTGCCAGACCTGCGAGGGCCTCTCCCACCGTGAACCGTGCGTGGAACCAAAGATCGCCATTTGCGAGCATCGTCCAAACCCGCCCAGCAACCAACGCAGGTGAGCTGATCCAATAGGCACCGAGGACGAGGCTTGCGCCCCCCCAAACCAGGAGAAGGATGACGGCCAGGACGCACCGGTCCGCCCAAATACGCTTCACGCAGTCCTGCTTACTTGATGGAGTTGACGAAAGTGTCGGAATGAATAGACTTTGCCAATTCCTTCAACGCCGCCTTGTCATCCCCAGCACCGAACATCGTGTCAACCGTGTGGTCGAAGGCCTTAGCCATAGGTTGCGGTTTAGGCGGCGTGTTGCGCTGGAAGCTATCAAACGCTTGTTTCAGCAGATCCGGATCCATCTTGTCAAAACGCTTGGTGAGAAGCGCCAATGCATTCTGAGGGTCGGAGGTTATGAGACGCATACTTCGGGCGAGCGCCGTCAGGATGGCGGTGCAATTTGTAGCGTTAGCCGCACAATACCCGTCGCGCGCCACCAGCACGTTGTAGGTGGTCGGATTCAGGTCCGGAAAATCCCCGC
>JANOAP010000172.1:0-2963 GCA_031411175.1 Rhodoferax sp.
GGCTCATACCTGGATTGGAAAATACTATGACGGCTCGCCATACGCAGCATTTCGTCGATGCTGGCACAACTCAATAACCCATAGCCCAGCACATCGTGGGAATTCGACTTGATGCGTCGGCCCAGATCAAAACCCAAATCATCCCTGCCGGTGACGACTCGCGCCGCCGCAATGAACGCGTCAACTTCTGCGGGTGACAGTGTTGCATCCCGCGCATTGAACTGGTCTTCGTCAATGCAGGCCAATGCCAGCACTTGCGAGGTGTCGACACCGCTGCTGCGCAACGCGTCACGCATCAACAGAAAGTATCTCGTCGGCACGTGCCGGGATGATCCACTCATGACGTTCCCCCGAAGAGCCTCGGGTAATCCCTAGGCTGTCTCATTTTGACAGGTAACTGTCGGATGCAGACATCGCCGACACACCGCATTTTCAGCACCATAGCGCCACCCAGAGACTGGGTCGTGCAAGTTGTTGGAGTTGACATGGGTAGCTGAGTCTCTGGTTTTAGAACACTTATGAGTATCCGATGCAATTTTCCCCCGAAGGGTCGGCAGTTACCCTATTCATACCGCCCACCCTATGGCAATGTGGGGCAACATCTGTCGCTGGCGCTGTTCACAGGCAAAGTCAATCCGTCTGGGCGCAAGCCAGCCTGACACCGAACCTCCCTGGAGACCCCCATGCGAACTCGTCTGCATCCCTTTTTGCGCTGGCTGGCCTTTGAACCCCTCGTCCATTTCATGGTACTGGGCGCTCTTATATTTGTAGCGTTTTATGTCGGACACCCGGGCGGTAGCGGCCAGAATGACCGCATCGACATCACGATAGCTGACCTTGAGCGGCTGCGCGCAACGTCGCTAAAGCAGTGGGGCAAAGAGCCTGATGCGCAGCAGATGCAAGACCTGGTGCAGTCCCAGGTGCGAGAAGAAGTGCTGGTCCGCGAGGCCCTGGCCAGCGGCCTGGACCAGGGCGATGTCATCGTGCGCCGCCGGCTGGCGCAAAAGATGGAGTTTCTGGCTCATGCCGATGTCAGCACCCCGACCGAGGCCGAAGTGCGCCACTATCATGCGGCCCACGCGGCGCTGTACCAGCAGGGGGCCCATGTGGACTTTGAGCACTTGTACTTTCGCATGGGCCGCGCAGGCGCACCTGCGGCGCAGGCAGCACGCCAGGCAAGCCAAGCGCTAGCCCAGGGCGCGACCGTGACGGCAGACAATTTCATGCTGGGCCATACCCTCTTGGCGCAGGACCGGGACATCCTGGTGCGCGACTTTGGCCCGGCGTTTGCCGATGCGGTGCTGCAGTTACCCCAAGAGACATGGTCTGCACCTCTGGCTTCGGCCCAGGGCCTGCACCTGGTGCGGGTGTTGCGGCATGCACCCGCAGCGGCGCTACCCCTGGCGGCCATCCGTGACCGCGTGACGGCTGACATGGTCAATGCCCGCGTGGCAGCGGCCCGCGACGCTTCCTTCAAGAGGCTGGTGGCGCGCTACACCGTGGTGCTGCCTGGCCGCCAGGTGCAGGTGTCTGCCGCACCGACAGCTGCCGTGCAGCCATGAAGGCCTGCTGGTACATCTGGTTGGTCCGGCTGTTGTTGGCACTGCAATTTGCGTTCATTTGCGGTATGGCCGTTGCGCATGAGAACCTGCCCGCCTCGCTGATATTGCAAGAGAAAGCGCCAGAGCACCCGCAAGCGCAGGCCGACCATGTCTTTGACGTGCGCTGGCGCATGCCGCAAACCCAGGGCAAGGCACCCACCGTTGAGCCTGTTTTTCCTGCCAACTGTGCGGCGCTATCACCAGTCACAGAGCTGACCGCCCCCGGCGCGCGCCTGCACCAGTGGCAAATACGCTGCAACCTCGGCTTGCGCAGCGGCACGCGCATCGCATTTTCCGGCCTGTCGCTGACCATGGTCGATGTGGTGGTGCGTGTGCAATACCGGGACGGCAGCAGCGAGTCCCATATCGCTCGAACCCGGTCGCCTTATGTAGAAATGGGGCAGGCGCCGGCCCAGGCGTTGGCCCTTGAACAAACGGTATCTAGTTACTTTGGCTTGGGCGTAGCGCACATTTTGGGTGGCCTGGACCACCTGCTGTTTGTGCTGTGCCTGCTGATGCTGGTGCCCAAGTTGCTGGCCTTGGTCAAGACCATCACCGCCTTCACACTGGCGCACAGCATCACACTGGCGCTGTCTGCTTTGCAGGTGGTGCAGGTGCCGCAGCCACCTGTAGAAGCGGCAATTGCGCTGTCTATCCTGTTCCTGGCGCGCGAGCTGGCCCGCACTCGCTACGGCGAGACGGGTCTGTCCCTGCAACGCCCTTGGGCGGTGGCCTTTGTGTTTGGGCTGCTGCATGGCTTTGGCTTTGCCGGTGCGCTGGCCGAGATTGGCTTGCCGCAGGGTGACATTCCCGCTGCGCTATTGTTCTTCAACCTGGGTGTAGAGGCCGGGCAGGTGGCGTTTGTTGCGGTCTTGCTTGGCGTGTTGTGGCTGCTGCGGCGGCAATGGCAACATGACTGGCCGCGCTGGGCCACGCCACTGCCGGTATATGCCGTGGGTGCAGTGTCTGGTTTTTGGTGGTTGCAACGCATGGTTCCGGTGTTGGGTCTGCGGGCTTTTTAAATGAACAGTGAGCGGTGAAGGAAAAACAATGTTAAAAAAAATAGTCAAGGTACTTGCGGGTCTGGTGCTACTGAGCCTGCTGGGCGTATCGGGGTTTTTGTTTTTCGCCCAGCACGACCCTGACATGGCGCTGTCTGCAACCAAGGTGCTGGAACCCACTGCAACCGGGCCCCAGGCGGCGGCCAACCCGCAGCGCAATGCCTACTTTGGTGAACTGCACCTGCACACCGCTTACTCCCTGGACGCCAACGTGTTTGGTACCAAGATCGACCCGCGCGGTGCCTACCGCTTTGCCAAAGGCGAGCCCATGGAGTTAGGCCGCACAGGCATTCAACAGCGC
>JANOAP010000173.1:0-5449 GCA_031411175.1 Rhodoferax sp.
AGGGTTTGCTGAGCCGACGTACCTACATACAGAATATTGGCCGTAACTGTTCCATTGTTAATTTTCGATGTATTGCCGCGCACTGGGCGTTCGCCGAAAAACACAGCTTTTGCGTAGCGTAGTGGATACCTGGTCATTAAAGTCCCAAGTTCTCCTCTTGCCATCTCTTTGGCAACAGCAGCTTCTGCTTGATTGAACTGCGTTTCAGAGCGTGTCACAAATTCAAGAAGTTAGTTGAAAAATGCGCTGGTTACAGGCATCGGTGCAAAAACAAGTGATGGAGGATTCCCACACATAGACAACATCAAACAGCCATAAAAACCTGCATCGCCCCTCTGCGTTTAGGCATTGCTGGTCGGATGAGGACATCCACGTCATACCCAAGTGAGTTAAAAAACTCCATCAGCTTTTCAGACGAAAAGTTGTCCAGTCGATAGTTGGTCAAAGCAGACACGTTGGGCTGCGCAATTCCAAGACGTTTCGCTACTTCGGCCTGCTTCATTCCCATCGCCTGAATGCGTTCGTTCAACCGCATCGCCAACACGAGCTTGGTCTTGTTTTCTTCAGCATCAGGTAAGCCCAAATCGGCAAACACGTTGCCGCTGCTGCGCTCAAATGCAACTTCATTCGATTTCGGTTCAGGTTTTCTAGCCATGATGCGCCTCGTAGTGTTGCCGGGCAGCTTTCAGCCGCTCGTGGATAAGGTCAACGTCAGTCTTCGCCGTTTTAATGCCCGTAGGTGATTTTTTCTGGAAGCAATGCAGCACATAAACGGCCTTTGCAAAGCGGACCGTGTAGACCGCACGGTAGGCGTTGCCCTCACTTGACTCCACAACTTCAAAAACGCCTGGCCCCTCGCCATGCCACACCTTTGAAGCCGGATGTTTGCCGCCAAGCTGAGCCAATCCCAACGCGTAACCCACATTGCGCCGTGCGTCCTCCGGAAAGCCAAGCAAATCGCGTTTGGATGACCCCGCCCATTCAAGTGGTTTTTCTGACCCCATACAACCATTATATAGATATCTATATTTTAAAGAACTACCGCCCCAACCCCATAGACCGCGTAATCACCTCCTTCATGATCTCATTCGTGCCGCCATAAATGCGCTGCACCCGCGCATCGGCATACGCGCGGGTGATGGGGTATTCCCACATGAATCCGTAGCCGCCAAAGAGCTGCACGCACTCGTCCATCACCTTGCATTGCAGGTCGCTGCACCAGTACTTGGCCATGCTGGCCGTGGCGGTGTCCAGCTTGTCCTGCATCAGCAGCTCGGTGCACTTGTCCACAAATACGCGGGCAATCTGTACCTGGGTTTGCAGCTCAGCCAGCGTGAAGCGGGTGTTCTGAAAACTGGCCACAGGCTGGCCGAAGACCTTTCGGTCTTTTACATAGGCCACCGTCCAGTCGATGGCGGCCTGCGCTGCCGCGATGGCGCCAATCGCAATTTGCAAACGCTCCCATGGCAATTGTTCCATCAGGCAGATGAAGCCCCGGTTTTCCTGGGGCACACCGCCCAGCAGGTTGTCGGCGGGGATCTTCACGTTGTCAAAAAACAGCTCTGATGTGTCTTGCGCCTTCAGGCCCAGCTTCTTCAGGCGCTTGCCGACCGAGAAGCCCGGCATGCCGCGCTCCACCAGCATCAGGCTGGTGCCCTTGGCCCCGGCAGCGGGGTTGGTTTTGGCGACAACGATCACCAGGTCGGCATGCCAGCCGTTGGTGATGAAGGTCTTGCTGCCGTTGAGCAAGTAGCTGCCGTCGCTTTGCTTGATGGCGGAAGACTTGATGCCCTGCAAGTCAGACCCGGCAGCGGGCTCACTCATGGCAATGGCGCCAATCATCTCGCCGTTGGCCAGTTTGGGCAGGTACTTGGCCTTCTGCCCGGGCGTGCCGTAATGCAGGACGTACGGGGCCACAATTTCACTGTGCAGGCCATAGCCAATGCCGCTGAAGCCACCCCGGCTCAGCTCTTCCATCTGGATCACCGAGTAAAGCTTGTCGGCCCCTGCGCCGCCGTATTCCTCTGGCATCGTCATGCACAAAAAACCGTTCTCGCCTGCCTTGTTCCACACCGCACGGTCTACATAGCCCTGCTCTTCCCAGTCGGCGTGGTGGGGGGCAATTTCTTTTTCCATGAAGCGGCGAAAGCTGTCGCGAAAGGCTTCGTGGTCGGGGGTAAATAGGGTTCTTTCGATCATGGTGTCACCTTGTAGACATATTTTTAGAAAGCGTTTGCTTTGTGAAAAGAATATACTGCCAAAACCGGCCGGTTTTACGATATCCACCGATCCATGACGACATTTATCTGGAGTAACCCCCATGACTGAAGCATTTGTGTATGACGCCATCCGCACGCCGCGCGGCAAGGGCAAGAAGGACGGCAGCCTGTACGAGGTCAAGCCCGTCAACCTGCTGGCGGGCGTGCTCAGCGAGCTGCAGCGTCGCAATGATTTCGACACCGCCAGGGTGGACGACGTGGTCATGGGCGTGGTGTCACCCGTGGGCGAGCAAGGCTCGGTCATTGCCAAGGTGGCCGCGCTCAAGGCGGGCTGGGACTTCACAGCTTCTGGCGTGCAGATCAACCGCTTTTGTGCCTCGGGCCTGGAGGCCGTGAACATGGCCGCACAAAAGGTGCGCTCGGGCTGGGAAGACCTGGTGGTGGCGGGCGGTGTAGAGAGCATGAGCCGCGTACCCATTGGCTCCGACGGCGGAGCCTGGGCGCAAGACCCCGAGACCAATTCCGTGACGGCATTTGTGCCGCAAGGCATTGGTGCTGACCTGATTGCCACGCTGGAAGGCTTCTCGCGTGATGACGTGGATGCCTTTGCCCTCGAATCACAAAAACGCGCCACGGCAGCACGGGCCAATGGCTATTTCAAGGGCTCAGTGGTACCGGTGAAGGACTTTCTGGACCAGATCATTCTGGAGGAAGACGAGTTCATCAAGCCACGCACCACCCTGGAGGGCCTGGCCTCGCTCAAACCCGCTTTCGAGCAGATGGGTGCCATGGGCTTCGATCAGGTGGCAATGACGCGTTACCCCCAGGTGGCGCGCATCAACCACGTGCACCACGCCGGCAATTCGTCGGGCATTGTGGATGGCGCTGCTGCGGTGCTGATTGGCTCCGAGCTGGCAGGCAAGACCCACGGCTTTACGCCACGTGCGCGCATTGTGTCGGCCGCCCTGAGCGGTGCCGACCCCACCATCATGTTGACTGGCCCCATGCCTGCGGCCCGCAAGGCGCTGGCCAAGGCCGGGCTGACGATGGACCAGATAGATCTGGTGGAAATCAACGAGGCATTTGCCGCGGTGGCCATGCGTTTCATGAAAGAGATGAAGGTGCCACACGAGAAGGTCAACGTGAATGGTGGCGCGATTGCCATGGGCCACCCGCTGGGTGCCACCGGCGCGATGATTCTGGGCACGCTGATCGATGAGCTGCACCGGCGCAAGCTGCGTTACGGCATGGCCACGCTGTGCGTGGGCGGCGGCATGGGCATCGCAACCATCGTGGAGCGGATCTAATGATCACCATCAAATACGAACTTGCCGATGGCATTGCGACCATCACTTTTGACGAACCCGGCTCGCCCGTGAACACCATGTGCGTGCAGTGGCAGGACGACTTGACCGAAGTTACGGCCCAGGTGCTCAAGGACAAGGATGCGATCAAGGGCATCATGCTGGCCTCCAACAAGAGCACTTTTTTTGCCGGTGCCGACCTCAAGGGCACGATGCGCCTGAAACCCACCGATGCAAGCCAGGTGTTTGCCGGCATTGAGCTGGTCAAGAAGAACTTCCGCGCGCTGGAGACATTGGGCATACCCGTGGTGAGCTGCCTGAACGGTACGGCCCTGGGTGGAGGCTGGGAGGTGGCACTGATCGGCCACCACCGCATTGCCGTCGATGACCGCAAGATCCAGTTCGGCATGCCCGAAGTCAGCCTGGGCCTGCTGCCCGGTGCCAGTGGCGTGACCAAGATGACGCGCCACCTCGGCCTGATGGGTGCGCAGCCCTACCTGGTGGAAGGCAAGCTGTTTTCCCCCGCGCAAGCCCATGAGATGGGTCTGGTGCATGAACTGATTGCCAAATCTGACAACGTGGCGGTCGAACTGCGCGCCAAGGCGCTGGCCTGGATTGCTGCCAACCCGACTGCACAGCACCCGTGGGAAGCCAAAGACTACAAGGTGCCTGGTGGCACGCCGTCCAGCCCCAAGGTGGCCAGCATGCTGGCCGTGGTACCGGCCATGATGAAGCAAAAAACGCGCGGTCTGTACCCGGCCCCCGAGGCCATCATCAACTGCATGGTCGAAGGCCTGCAGGTGGATGTGGTCACTGCGCTGCGCATCGAATCGCGTTATCTGGCCAAGCTGATCACCGGCGTCAATGCACGCGCGATGATCAACACCTTCTTCTTCAACATGAACGCGATCAAGAGCGGTCAATCGCGGCCGGGCGCGGCCCCGCGCTACAAACCCGCCAAGGTCGGCCTGCTGGGTGCGGGCATGATGGGCGCGGGCATTGCCTACTCGCAAGCCGCCAAGGGCATTGCCACCGTGCTCAAGGATGTGAGCCAGGAGAAGGCCGACACTGGCAAAGGCTACTCCGCCAAACTGACGCAGGCGCGCGTGGACAAAGGCCGCATGGGACCGCATGACCAGACCGAGCTGCTCAGCCGCATTCAGGCCACCGGCAACGTGGAAGACCTGAAGGGTTGCGACCTGATCATTGAAGCAGTGTTCGAAAACCGCGACCTCAAAGCCCGGGTGACGCAGGAGTCAGAGCCCTTGCTGGCCCCCGGTGGTTTCTTCGCATCCAACACCTCCACCCTGCCCATCAGCGGCCTGGCCAAGGCATCGGCCAAACCAGAAAAGTTTATCGGCATCCACTTCTTCAGCCCGGTGGACAAGATGCAACTGGTAGAGATCATTCGCGGCAAGCAGACCGATGATGAAACCGTGGCGCGGGCTTTTGACTACGTGCAGGCCATTGGCAAAATCCCCATCGTGGTGAACGACTCGCGCGGCTTCTTCACCAGCCGCGTGTTTGGCACCTTTGTGATGGAGGGAGCCGCCATGCTGAAGGAAGGCATCCCTGCAGCAGCCATTGAAAACGCAGGTATCCAGTGCGGCATGCCGGTCGGGCCGCTGGCGGTGATCGACGAGACCTCGCTGTCGCTGGGCGTGCATGTACTGGACCAGACCCGTGCCGACTACGCCGCCGAGGGCAAGACGTACGACCCGGGCGCAGGCCAGTTGCTGGTGGAACGCATGGTCAAGGAGTTCAAGCGCCCCGGCACGGCCGGGGCGTTCGTGCTTGCGCACCATCTGTTCCACCACCAGCTCGCCGGGTGTGGCGGTGTAGGTCTTGCCCTCGGCTTAAAAGTCTTTGCGGGTTTGCTCCATAACATGCAGGCTAAGCGTGAGCGCGGTTTAGTCCAGCACGGCC
>JANOAP010000174.1:0-1538 GCA_031411175.1 Rhodoferax sp.
CAGCAAGCCATTCTAGGCGATGGCCTCGTAGCCGGGCAGGCCGGACTCGGCCACCGTGGGCACATCCGGTGCAGCGGGCGAGCGGCGCGCACTGGTAACGGCAAGCGCCCTGAGCTTGCCCGCCTTCACGTGCGGCATGGCTGACAGCATGGTGTCGAACATCAAGTCGGTCTGGCCGCCCATGGTGTCGGTCAGCGCCGGGGCACTGCCCTTATAGGGGATGTGGTTCATCTTGATGTCGGCATTGGCGCTGAACAGTTCCGCCGCCAAATGGGTGGACTGGCCGTTGCCACTGGACGCAAAGTTGAGCTTGCCGGGGCTGGCCTTGGCCAGTGCCATCAGCTCGGCCACGTTTTTCGCAGGCAAGGCCGGGTTGACCACGATCACCAGCGGGCCACTGGTGAGCTGTGACACGGGTGCGAAGTCTTTCAGGAACTGGTAATTCAGCCCCTTGAACAGCGAGGGGTTGATGGCGTGCGCTGTGGTGGCAATCAGCAGCGTGTAGCCGTCAGCGGGGGCACGTGCCACGGCCTCGGCCCCGGTGTTACCACCGGCACCGGGGCGGTTGTCCACAATGAACTGCTGGCCGGTTTGCGCGGACAGCTTTTGCCCGATCACCCGGGCCACGATGTCAGTGGGGCCACCCGGTGGGTACGGCACGATCAGCCGCACCGGCTTGGTCGGGTAGTCCTGCGCCAGCGCGTAGCTGGCAATGGCCATGCCCACTGCAATGTGTGCAGCACGGCCAAGAATGGAAGTGAAGGGATGCATGCTGTGTCTCCTGTGAAGTCTTCAGATAGTGATGAACGGGGCCGTGGTTTTTCAAGCCGTTGACGGCACCGGGTGCGACGCGGGCTGGGGCATGAACCGGATGAGTTTTCGACCCTGGTGTTCAAAGAATTCTGCGGTGACCGCATCACCAATCTGAACACCGGGTTGCGCATGCGCCATCAGCCTAAAGCCCTCCACCAGATCGACCAGCGCCAGGGTGTAAGGGGCCAGTGCCCTGAACTCGTCAGACGGCGCGCGCGTGACCACCGTGCAGGCATAGACCCGGCCTGTGCCCCCAGCGTCACGCCAAATGAGCTGGTCGCTACCGCACTGGCGGCAGGCATAGCGGGCCAGGGTTTGCGGTGCACCACAGGCGGTGCACTGCTGGTAGCGCAGCACACCTGCTTGCAGGCCTTGCGTGAAGGGGCAGAGCGAGGTTGCGCTAAACGAGGTTGTGCTGGAAGGAATGGTGGCAGGGGTGGCAGTAGTGGCAGTGGTGGCGGTCATGTTCACCTCTTGTTTCATGCGGCCTGCGACAGGATGAGGCTGACATGCGACGACATCACGCCGCCATCGGCATGCACAAAGGCATGGGTGGGTGGCTTGACCTGGCGCGCACCCGCCTGACCGGTCATCTGCCGGTAGGCCTCCACCGCATGACCCATGCCGCCGGCCACGCCGCAATGCCCAAATGACAGCAGGCCACCATGGGTGTTGAGCGGCAGGGCACCTCCTGGCAAAAAGTCGCCATTGCGCACACGCTGTGC
>JANOAP010000175.1:0-5472 GCA_031411175.1 Rhodoferax sp.
CCAGAAACCGCAGGTTTTGCTCTTCGTCCGAGATCGAAAACCAGTATTTGATGAGCTGGATGCCGCTACTGACCAGCATGCGCTCGAACTCGGGTACGGTGCGGAAGAACTCTTCATACTGGTTGTCGCTGCAAAACCCCATCACGCGCTCCACCCCGGCGCGGTTGTACCAGCTACGGTCAAACAGGACCATTTCACCGGCAGCGGGCAAGTGCGACACATAACGCTGGAAGTACCACTGGGTTTTTTCGCGGTCATTCGGGGCCGGCAGGGCCGCCACGCGGCACACGCGCGGGTTCAGCCGCTGGGTGATGCGCTTGATGACGCCGCCTTTGCCGGCTGCATCACGCCCTTCAAACAAAATAACGACCTTGTGGCCGGTCTTGACCACCCAATCTTGCAGCTTGACCAGCTCGGCCTGCATGCGGAACAGCTCGCGAAAGTACTGGCGCCGGCTCTCACGGTATTCGGCCGAGTGGACATCGGCTGCTGCGCCCGAACCAGGGTTGAAGTCGCTGTCCTCAATTTCAAGCTCCAGCTCCTCGTCGTAGCTGTCGCGCAAGTCACTGTGGATGCGCTGGATGAGTTCTGAATCGTTGAGGTTCACGGGGAAGGCTCCGGGGTGGTGACGGGTCTTGAGACGGTTCAACGATACCCGGCGTTTGTGACGTTGCCGTGACAAATTCCGGCTGGAAATTACCGAGGTTTGTCATGTCTTTGTCACAAAAGGTTCTTACAGTCTGGCAAACACTTAAAAAGTTTCTCTGTTCTTCTTTTCGTCAATCAACCTCTTAATCCACCTGAAAAGGCTTCTTCATGAAAACCAGTTTTAAATTCACCACTGTCAGTCTGGCCGCTTTGGCCGGGTTTTCTTTCGCCACGCTGGCAAGCGCCCAGGAAATCACCGGCGCAGGGGCCACATTTCCAGCACCTATTTATTCAAAATGGGCGGCAGACTACAACAAGGCCACCGGCGTCAAAATCAATTACCAATCGGTAGGCTCAGGCGCTGGCATCAAACAAATTGACTCCAAGACGGTCGACTTCGGTGCCTCAGACATGCCTCAAACCGACGAAGTGCTGAAGGCCAAAGGACAAATGCAGTTCCCGGCGGTCATCGGTGGCACAGTGCCCGTGGTCAACATCAAAGGCGTGGCCCCCGGCCAGATGAAGCTCGACGGCCAGGTGCTGGGTGACATCTACCTGGGCAAGATCACCAAATGGAGCGACCCGGCCATCAAGGCTCTGAACGCTGGCGTAGCCCTGCCGGATGCCGATATTGCCGTGGTGCGCCGCGCTGATGGTTCAGGCACCACCTTCAACTTCACCAACTACTTGAGCCGCGTACACCCTGAATGGAAAACCAAAGTGGGTGAGGGCACCGCCGTGAACTGGCCTGTGGGTGCTGGTGGCAAGGGCAATGAGGGTGTCGCTGCTTTCGTGAGCCGCCTGCCAAACTCCATTGGCTATGTTGAGTACGCTTACGTCAAGCAAAACAAGATGACCTATACCTTGTTGAAAAACCGTGACGGCGTGTTTGTGGAACCCGATGACGAAACCTTCAAAGCGGCTGCTGCCGGTGCGGACTGGAACAAGTCGTTCTACCAGTTGATCACTGACCAGCCTGGCAAAAACGCCTGGCCCATCAGCACGGCCACCTTCATCCTGATGCAGATCAAGCAAGACAAGCCAGCGAATGCGACGGAAGTTTTCAAGTTCTTTAGCTGGGCCTACAAAAATGGTGCACAAACCGCTTCTGCTCTGGACTACGTGCCAATCCCCGCCAACGTGATCGCCACCATTGAAAAGTCTTGGGGTCAGGTCACCGACGTGTCGGGTAAAGCAGTGGCAATCAAGTAAGGCGACCACCCTCAAAACGCACTGCAAGGAGTCAATAGCGTGTCAACTACACTTCCAGCGGACCCAGCTTCCTTCGATCATTCAGTCAAGTCTTCTGGACGTGCCATGACAAAACCTCCTCCCGTCAAGGTGGCCCGCTCGGGTCCCATGGCAGATCGCGTCTTTGGCTGGGTGGCCAAGGGTGCGGCCCTGTTCACGCTGGCGACTCTGATCGCCATTCTGGCGTCTCTCACGATCAGTGCCTGGCCCGCCATCGAGAAGTTTGGATTCGGATTTTTGACCAGCACCAGCTGGGACCCGGTAAAAAACGAATACGGTGGCCTGGTCATGATCTACGGCACCCTGATGACCTCCATGGTCGCCTTGCTGATTGCCGTACCGGTGAGCTTCGGAATTGCCCTGTTTTTAACGGAGATGTCCCCGGCCTGGCTCAAAAGACCTTTGGGTACGGCCATTGAGCTGCTGGCAGCGGTGCCTTCCATTGTGTATGGCATGTGGGGTTTGCTGGTGTTCAGCCCCATCTTGTCAACTTATGTACAGCAGCCGCTGCAGGCTGTATTCAAGGGCGTGCCCTACATCGGGGCCTTGTTTTCAGGCCCGCCTGTGGGCATTGGTATTTTGTCGGCCGGCATTATTCTGGCCATCATGATTATTCCATTCATCGCCTCTGTCATGCGTGATGTGTTTGAAGTGACGCCAACCCTGCTGAAGGAATCAGCCTACGGTTTGGGCGCGACGACCTGGGAAGTGGTTTCCAAGGTGGTGCTGCCGTATACCAAGGCGGGCGTGGTGGGCGGCATCATGCTGGGTCTGGGTCGCGCGATTGGCGAAACCATGGCGGTTACCTTCGTCATTGGCAATTTCAACCAGCTCGATTCCTTGAGCCTGTTCCAGGCGGCCAACAGCATCACCTCGGCGCTGGCCAACGAGTTTGCCGAGGCGGGCGAAGGCTTGCACCAGGGCGCTTTGATGTACCTTGGCCTGGTGTTGTTCTTCATCACCTTTGTGGTGCTGAGCCTGTCCAAGATTCTGCTTGCCCAGTTAAGTAAAGCTGAGGGTAAAAAATCATGAGTACCAGCGACATGCTATTGAACGCGGCGGCGCTTGATGCCACCCGTCAGGCCAAATATGCGCAGCGCAAGATAGTGAACAGAATTGCCCTGACCCTTTCTTTGGGCGCCATGGCATTTGGCCTGTTCTGGCTGTTCTGGATTTTGTTTGAGACGGTGCGTCTGGGTGTGGATGGGCTCTCAATTGCCACACTCACCCAGATGACGCCGCCGCCCAATGACGAAGGTGGTTTGGCGAACGCCATGTACGGGTCGTTCTTGATGGTCATGTTGGCCGCTTTTGTGGGCACACCGATCGGCATCATGGCGGGTATTTACCTGGCCGAGTTTGACACCAAGGGCTGGCTGGCGACGGTAACGCGGTTTGTGAATGACATTTTGTTGTCTGCACCGTCCATCGTGATTGGTCTGTTTGTTTACGCCGTGGTCGTTTCCCGATTCAAGGCATTCTCAGGCTGGGCCGGCGTGATTGCGCTGGCGCTGATCGTGATTCCGGTGGTCATCCGCACTACCGAGAACATGCTGCAACTGGTTCCTGCGGGCCTGCGCGAAGCGGCTTATGCGCTGGGTGCACCGAAGTGGAAAGTCATCCTGAGCATCACGCTGCGGGTGGCCCGCGCGGGTGTTGTCACCGGCGTGATGCTGGCGATTGCCCGCATCGCCGGAGAGACCGCCCCGTTGCTGTTTACCGCCTTGAGCAACCAGTTCTGGACGTCCAGCCTGAGCGAGCCCATGGCCAGCCTGCCCGTGACGATTTTCAAATTTGCCATGAGCCCCTATGAAAACTGGCAGAAGCTGGCCTGGGCCGGTGTGTTCCTGATCACGCTGACCGTGTTGGGCCTGAACATCCTGGCCCGTGTCCTGACGCGCGTGAAATGAACACCCCCGTCGCTTGCTCACTTCGTGTAGCCTCCTCCCCCCTCAAGGGGGCAACACCAGCAGCCCGGCAAAGCCGGTTCTGCGGTGTTTCCCCAACGGGCTTCGCTTCGCTTGCCGCAATTGCGGTGCCACCCATCTGAAAAGAGAAATCTATGGTTGCAACTGTCTCTCCTAACGGCCAAAGTTCCAAGATATCCGTCAAGGATCTGAATTTTTACTACGGAAAATTCCACGCCCTCAAGGGCATCAATCTGGAGATTCCAGAGAAAAAGGTGACAGCCTTTATCGGCCCTTCAGGCTGCGGCAAGTCCACTCTGCTGCGCATTTTCAACCGCATGTTCGAGTTGTACCCCGAGCAGCGGGCTGAAGGCCAGATCATGCTGGATGGCGAAAACCTGCTGACCAGCAAAAAAGACGTGGCCCTGCTGCGTGCCAAGGTTGGCATGGTGTTCCAGAAGCCCACGCCGTTTCCGATGTCGATCTACGACAACATCTCGTTCGGCGTCAAGCTGTTTGAAAACCTCAGCACCACCGACATGGAAGAGCGGGTGGAATGGGCGTTGCGCAAAGCCGCACTGTGGAACGAGGTCAAGGACAAGCTGAACCAGAGCGGCTCCGGCCTGTCGGGTGGGCAACAGCAGCGCTTGTGCATTGCACGCGGCATTGCCATCAAGCCCGAAGTGCTGCTGCTTGATGAACCCTGCTCGGCACTGGACCCGATTTCAACCGCCAAGATTGAAGAGCTGATCACCGAACTCAAGAACGACTACACCGTGGTCATCGTGACGCACAACATGCAGCAGGCAGCGCGCTGTAGCGACTACACCGCCTATATGTACCTGGGCGATTTGATGGAGTTTGGCGCGACCGAGCAGATGTTCTTCAAACCCACGCGCAAAGAAACCGAAGACTACATTACCGGCCGATTCGGCTAAGGAGCACCGCATGCCTGAAAAACACTTGTCTACCCAATTCGACAGCGAACTCAGCGCGGTCTCAAACCGTGTGATGGAGCTCGGTGGTCTGGTTGAATCCCAGATTCGCCAGGCCATTTACGCGCTGTCGCAGTTCAGTATGGAAGTGGCCGAGCAGGTCTCTGCCACCGAGTCGCGTGTCAATGCGATGGAAGTTGAAATTGACCGTGAGCTCTCCAGCATCATTGCGCGTCGCCAGCCTACGGCGCGGGACCTGCGCTTGCTGATTGCGATTTCAAAAACCACGGCCAACCTGGAGCGCGTGGGTGATGAAGCCGAAAAAATCGCCCGCATGGTGCGCTCCATCATCAACAGCGGTGCACCACGCTCGCTGCCGTCACTGGAGTTGCGCGTGGCTGCCGATCTGGCGTCGGGCCTGCTGAACAAGGCGCTGGACGCCTTTGCGCGGCTGGACACCAGGGCGGCGGTGTCCATCCTCAAGGAAGACGATCTGATTGACAAGGAGTTCGATGGCTTTGTGCGCAAGCTCATCACCTACATGATGGAAGATCCGCGCATGATTTCGCCTAGTCTGGACTTGCTGTTTCTGGCTAAAGCCATTGAGCGCATTGGGGACCACGCCAAGAACATTGCCGAGTTCATCATTTACGTGGTGAAGGGCGAGGATGTGCGCCACACCTCCATGGAGCAGATTGAGTCGGTCATCAAATGAAGAGTCGTCCAGGCGT
>JANOAP010000176.1:0-2731 GCA_031411175.1 Rhodoferax sp.
TCGTCGGTCTGGCTGGTGCGATCAGTCGGGCGGGAGGCCGTGTTCGAAAACCAGGCATCAGCGCTGGCGGCTTGGGTCTTGGCGTTCATGGTGTGTGTCCTTTTACAAAGTGATTTGAAGAAAGCGGTTCGAGGAAATCGAATGAAGAGGCAAAAAAAAACCGCCGGTGGGTCCGGCGGTTTTGAGGAAGATTCGCAACGTTTGTTTAAGGCAACGTTCTGATCTCTCTACCGCCAGAGGCGCTTGAGAACCAAAAGTAGTTAAAAAAGAAACGTGACGACTTCATGGGTTTGAATATAGCACAGGCTTTATGGACTTCTATCGCGGCTCAGCGCCGCAGCCGCTCCCACCAGGAGCGGGCACGCGCCACCAGCGAGGCATCGGGTGGCTCCAGGCCAGACTCCGCCTGCTGCCCACGCTTTTGCTCGTATTTGTCGATCAGCATCGCGCCATCGCCCAGCATGCGCCAGGCTACGAGCTCAAAGTCGGTCAGGCTCAGCGGGCGCGCGGCCTGGGCGACGTCTATCGGGTCTACCACCCACTGGCCCACCAGCACGCGGAAATGATTGACGGACGTAAAATGCGCGGCGTACTCATACAGCCGCCGCCATGCGGGCCCAAGTTCAATGATCAGCAAGCGGTGCTGGCGCACGGCCCCCAGCAAATCCATCAGCATTTCGGTGCGCACCGCTGGGTTGGCCTTGGTTTTGAGGTGGGTGACGATGGCCTCAATGTGCGAGGCCATCGCGCGCATGCTTTCGCTCATCTGCACAAGCTCTTCGTCGGCAACAGCCGCACGCAAAAAGTCGCTGAGCGCGCCGAAAGAATGGAGACCGGGCTGCTGGGACTCGGGGTCTATCGTGAGGCGCGAGGATGCCACGGCAGGCTCAACTCGATGATGTCGCCCGAAACCCGTCAATGCACAGTTGCCCAGTTACGCAGTGCCGCCCACCGTCAGCCCGTCAATGCGCAGCGTCGGCTGGCCCACGCCCACCGGCACGCTCTGGCCTTCTTTGCCACAGGTGCCCACGCCGCTGTCGAGCTTCATGTCGTTGCCGATCATGCTCACGCGCTTCAGGCATTCTGGCCCGCTGCCGACCAGGGTCGCGCCTTTGACCGGGTACAAAATCTTGCCGTTCTCCACCCAGTAGGCCTCGGAAGCCGAGAACACAAATTTGCCCGAGGTGATGTCCACCTGCCCGCCGCCAAAATTGGTGGCATACAGGCCTTTTTTGATGCTGGCCACGATTTCTTCGGGGGCCTTGTCGCCACCCAGCATGTAGGTGTTGGTCATGCGCGGCATGGGGATGTGGGCGTAGCTTTCGCGACGGCCATTGCCCGTGGGGGCCACACCCATCAGGCGCGCGTTCATCGCGTCCTGGATGTAGCCTTTAAGGATGCCGTCTTCAATCAGCACATTGCGCTGGCTGGTGTTGCCCTCGTCGTCCACATTGAGCGAGCCGCGCCGGTCGGCAATCGTGCCGTCATCCAGCACGGTGACGCCCTTGGCGGCCACGCGCTTGCCGATGTTGCCGCTGAAGGCGCTGGAGCCTTTGCGGTTGAAGTCGCCTTCCAGCCCGTGGCCAATGGCTTCATGCAACAAAATGCCGGGCCAGCCGGGGCCAAGCACCACGGTCATCTCGCCAGCCGGCGCGGGGCGTGATTCGAGATTGGTCAGCGCGGCCTTGACGGCCTCATTGACGTATTTTTCAATGCACTCGTCGTCGAAATAAGCCAGGCCAAAGCGGCCGCCACCGCCCGCAGAGCCGACTTCACGACGGCCCTTTTGCTCGGCAATCACGGTGACCGACAGACGCACCAGTGGGCGCACATCGGCGGCCAATGTGCCATCGGCACGCGCCACCATCACCACGTCGTACTCGCTGGCCAAACCGGCCATGACTTGCGCCACGCGGGGGTCTTTGGCCCGGGCGAGTTTTTCCACCTTGCCCAGCAGGGCCACCTTGGTCGCGCTGTCCAGCGTGGCAATCGGGTCCAGGTCTTTGTACAGCGTGCGGCTGCGGGCAATCTTGGCAGCAGGCGTTTTCACCTTCGCAGATTTGGACGCGACCGAGATGGCGCGCACCGTACGGGCTGCATCCAGCAAGGACGCTTCAGAAATATCGTCGGAATAGGCAAACGCAGTTTTCTCGCCGCTGACCGCGCGCACGCCCACGCCCTGGTCGATGCTGAACGAGCCGGTCTTGACAATGCCTTCTTCCAGGCTCCAGCCCTCGGAGCGCGTGTACTGGAAGTACAGGTCGGCTTCATCGACCTTGTGCGCCTTGATTTCAGCCAGGGCGCGGGTCAGATGGGATTCATCCAGACCAAAGGGAGTGAGCAGGAGGGATTTGGCAATAGCCAGGCGTTCGATGGTGGGTTCGCGAGAGATCATTAGGTCATTTTAGGCCGCTACGACAACCCTGCCCGCCAAGCCGTTCGCCCTGACCTTGTCGAAGGGCTATTGGCTTCGACAAGCTCAGCCCGAACGGGGTTGACCCAGCCATTGAAACAACGCCGCATCGTCCAGCTCATTGAGCCCGCCCGCACTGGCCTGCGCGAACACATCACGCGCCGCTGCGCCCAAGGGGCCAGCAAACCCGGCCGATTGAGCGGCCTGCACGGCAAGCCGGGTGTCTTTCTCCAGCAGCGTCATGTGGGCGCGCGGGGCAAAGTCACCCGCAATGGCACGGCGCATGCGGTCAGCACCTATCCAGCTTTGGCCGCTGGA
>JANOAP010000177.1:0-1872 GCA_031411175.1 Rhodoferax sp.
CGCACGGCCAGTAGCGCCGAACCCACGGCCACGTCCAGATGCCTGGCCACCATCACGTCAGCCAGTTTGGCCGAGATGGTTTGCTGCGCACGGCCTACCTTGACGCCGGACTCTTCCAGCAGCACCAGAATGGGTTTGCGCGCCAGTTCCCGGCGTCCGAATTTGCGCCCGATATCGCCAGGCACCCAGGTGGTGATGTGTGACAACGGGCCTTCTTTGGTGCTGCGCACCCGGACTGCTTTTTGCACCGGGTCGCCCACGGCCAATCCCAATGCAGCGGCGACAGGCGACGATGCTGTCACCGTATCCACTTCAAGCACACTGACGGACGTCCGCAGGCCCATGCTGACCAGGTTTTCAAGCAGCCCGGTGAGGTGGGCGCGCTGCCCTTTTCCACGGTAGGCGGCTGCATTGGAGGCGCTGACATCCAGCGCACGCGTTCGGCGGCCCGGCTCCCGGGAGATTAATCCCTCAGTCGCCAACTGCTCCAGCGCCCGGCGTACCGTCACGCGCGCGACCGCGAACTCCTGCATCAACGCCAGCTCACCCGGCACGCCCTGCGCAAATTTACCGTCATGCAATTGCTCCCGCAACACCAGATAAATCTGATGGTATTTGGTCATGGGCATGAATTGCGGCATGGGGGCATCGTAAGAACAGTCCTAATGTCCTGTCAATAGGACATTTAAAAATATTTGAAGATAACTATGTGAAATCGGAGCCAGCGCCCAAGGGGGTGGCATCAATTTCGACTCCATTTCCGACTTGCTTGACGGCCCTGCATGGCCTTGTTATATTACTAACCGATTAGTCATTAACCTCAACCATGCTCCCCAAGCTGTTTTGTCCTGCCGAAAAAGCTGCCGCGCAAAAGCGCGAGCGCCGCAAGGACGCGCGCCCCGGCGAGTTGCTTGCGGCTGCGCTGGATCTGTTTGTGGAAAAAGGCTTTGCCGGCACCCGCGCTGAAGAGGTAGCGCAGCGCGCGGGCGTGTCCAAGGGCACCCTGTTTTTGTATTTTTCCAGCAAGGAAGAGTTGTTCAAAGCGGTCGTGCGCAACAGCATTTCGGACCGCTTTCCCAAATGGACCGCCGAACTGGACGCCTTTAGCGGCAGCACCGCCGACATGCTGCGCAAATGCATGTTCGGCTGGTGGACCGGCGTGGGGGATACCAAGGCCTCTGGCATCAGCAAGCTGATGATGAGCGAGGCCCGTAATTTTCCGGAACTCTCCAGCTTCTACCGCCAGGAAGTCATTGACCCAGGCAACGAGCTGATACGGCGTATCTTGCAGCGCGGGGTAGACCGTGGCGAATTCCGGGCCATTGACGTGAATCACACGGTGTATGCCGTTCTGGCACCGATGCTGTTTCTCACCATCTGGAAACACTCGCTGGGCGCGTCTACGGGCAACGCGCCGGAGCTTGTTCCCGAAGATTTTCTGGCCGCGCAGGTTGACATCATTCTCAACGGCATCTGCAACACGGGCAGCCCCGCCCTGTCTCATGCCCCCACCCCTCTTCACACCAAAAACACAGGAAACGCTGGACTATGAAACCATGGATGAAATGGGCGATTGCTGCCCTGGTGGTGGCCTTGGTGGCCTTTGGCGTGGCGCGCGTGCTGTCTGCCCGCAAGGCCCAGCAGGCGGCATCTGCCGCACAGGCCGTCGTACCACAGGCTCAATCTGTCATCGAGCTGGCCAGCACAGATGTGGTTCAGGTCAAGACTCGCGAACTGGCGCAAGGCCTGGCGGTGTCGGGGGCCCTGAAGGCAGTGAACTCGGCCGTGATCAAGGCCCGTGTCGCGGGTGAGCTGCGAGACCTCACGGTGCGCGAAGGTGATGTCGTCAAGGCCGGCGAGGTCGTCGCCCGT
>JANOAP010000178.1:0-3032 GCA_031411175.1 Rhodoferax sp.
CGGGTGAAAACGCGGGCGAGTTCCTGAAACATGACTTTGTGGTGCGCCAGTACACCGCGGCGGGTGACTACACCGCCGACCCCAAATCACCCCAGAAACTGACCTGGCGCAGCATTGCCGCCACACCCGGGCACGCGCGCCAGATCAACCTGGTGGTGTTTGACCCCAAGACCGGCAAACCGCTGCAGGCGGTGTCGGCAGGTTGTTGAGGCCATCGCGTCCGGGATAGGCTACTTCCCCGGGGCCTCAAGCTCCTTGTCCCCGCCGGGGGCTATGGGTTGTCAACCTCTCTTGTGTTCTCCGGCTCGCGGGCAACTTTTTTATGTGCGCTAGCGAACAGACGTGCACGTATTCTGTGACATATGCTGATCCTAGTCTTGATAGAAATACCAGCAAAACATGTTTACCTGACGAGTCCAGTCAGTGTGGATTCATCGGGCACTCGAAAAATCCGCGAAAGCCCACGCATGAAGCTCAACCAGCCGCCAGCGATGCCCATGCCGCCTGCAGCACACAGATTGCGGCTTGAATGGTTGTTGCTGCTGGTGACCCTGCTGCTATCGGGGGGCTTTCTCGCATTTATCCTGGCCCGGGATTCCGCCCAGGTTAATGCTGTTGAACGTGATCGCCTGAGCGTTCTGCGCAACGTCATCACCAACGATCTGCAGGAAAATCTGCAGGCTACCAACCTGGCCTTGCAACAGGTCATCGAAGACCATCTAAGTACCACGGGGCTACAGAGTTCACCACCCGAGGTGTCGCGCCGCCTGCGCGCTTTGGCGGACGCGATGCGGGGTATCCGCGCGGCTGTTGTGCTGGATGCCCGTGGCATCGTGATGGCTTCCAGTCGGGCGGATTTGATCGGGCAGAATTTCAGCCATCGCGACTATTTTGCGACTGTAAGAGACAAGCCGCAGCGCGATATGCTGTACTTGTCTGCACCGTTCAAATCGGTTCAGAATGATCTGGTGGTTTCCCTTGCCCGCATGGTGCCCGGACCTCGCGGCGAGTTTGCTGGCATGGTGCTCGCCACGCTTGCACCGGAGTACTTCACCAGCATTTTCAGACCGATGGTTTATGCCCCTGATGTCTGGGCTTTTATCGACCACAGCGACGGCGTCAAGCTGATGAATTTCCCGGAAAAACCCGGCATCAATGGCATAAATGTCAACCACGAAGGTTCGTTCTTTCGCCGCCACCTGAACAGCGGCCAGTCCGAAAATCTATTGACAGGTGACGTCTATGCCTCCGGTGAGCACCGCCTGCTTGCCCTGGGAACCGTTCAGCCAGCCAGTTTGTCCATGAACAAGGGGCTGGTGATTGGTGTCAGTCGCGAGCTGGCTGCCATTAGCCAGCCCTTGCAGCGCCAGGCCATCACCTATGGCCTGTTTTACACGACACTGATCCTGCTGTCTTGCGGCGGTCTCTACTGGCTGCAAAAGCGGCGCGGACAGTTGGCGGTGTTGGGCGGGGCAATGATCCTTGAGCGCCAACAAGCTGGTGACCAACTGCGCGCTGCCCATCAACTGGCGGGCATAGGCAACTGGCGGTGGGATCTGCGCACCAACACCCACACCTGGTCAGAAGAGATTTATCGCTTCTATGGCCGCGACCCAGCCTTGCCTCCGGCCCGCGTCCACGAGGTTCAGCGTTACTTCACGCCGCTAAGCTGGCAGGCCATCACGGCGGCGGCATCGCACCTGCGCGTTACCGGGCAAGCTTATGAGGTTGATGCCGAAGTGGTGCTCCCAGACGGGACCCGGCGCTGGATCGTCGTGCGCGGGGCTGCCACCCGTGATGATCAGGGCAACATCATTTGCCTGCACGGCACGTTACAAGATATTTCTGACCGCAAACGGATCGAGGCGCAACTGCGCTCCGGTGAGGCCTTCAACCGCGCGGTTCTGGATTCGGTCAGCGCTGAAATTGCAGTACTGGACCCGCACGGCGTGATCACGGCGGTGAACGAACCCTGGCGGCGTTTTGCCATGGACAACGGTGCCAAAGCGGGTCAGGCCTCTGGCGGTGCAGACATTGGTGCGAATTACCTCGCAGCATGCCAGGATGACGGTGATTTAAAGGGCCCGTCAGCCGCCAGGCAAGGCATTCTGGCTGTGCTGGAGGGTCGTTCGACCAACTTCAGTCTGGAATACCCCTGTCATTCGCTGGAGGAACAGCGCTGGTTCGTCATGAGCGTCACACCGCTGGAAGCAGAGCGGCGCGGCGCAGTGGTGGCCCATGTCAACATCACAAACCGCAAACAGGCCGAGGCCACATTGCGGGATGCCAAAGAGCTGCTGCAGTCCGTGATCGAAACCATTCCGGCGCGGATCTTCTGGAAAGATCTGGATTCGCGTTACCTGGGCTGCAACCTGCTGTTTGCCCATGATGCCGGTTACAGCCAGCAGGCTGATGTCATTGGCAAGGCCGACTTTGAAATGCTCTGGCGGGATCGGGCTGTTGCTTACCACCGCGACGATCATGCCATCATGGAGTCCGGTCTTCCTCAACTCGATGTTGAAGCCTCCCAGATAACACCTGACGGCGATCTGATTTGGGTCAACACGTCCAAGGTACCGCTGTTGGACGACGAAAAAAACGTCATTGGCATACTTTGTATTTACCGCGATATCTCGGAAACCAAACGCCTGGCCCTGGAACTCGAAGAGCATAGAGACCATCTAGAGGAACTGGTGCAAAGCCGCACGCTGGATCTGGCAACGGCACGTGACTCGGCCGAGGCAGCCAACCGCAGCAAAGCCGAGTTTCTAGCGAATATGAGCCACGAGATTCGTTCGCCTCTGAACGCGATTCTGGGCCTAGCGTATTTGCTGGAGCAGGCGCCCTTGAATCTGGACGCCCACACCATGGTCTGCAAGATCAAGGTGTCCGGACGCATGTTGCTGGGCCTGATCAGCGACATTCTGGATGTCTCCAAAATTGAGGCCGGCCAGATGGTGATCGAACAGGCACCGTTTCACCTGGGCAACGTCATCGACAACCTGGCCGTGGCAATGGGGGTCGTGCTGGGC
>JANOAP010000179.1:0-4836 GCA_031411175.1 Rhodoferax sp.
AGTCGCGCCCCAAGAAACACCTGACCAGTGCCACCAAGTCCAATGGCATCGCCATCACCATGCCCTACTGGGATGTGCGCGTGGTGGAGATGGCCAAGAACTACCCTGGCATCACGCTCGACAAATTTCACATCGACATCCTCACCGCGCACTTTGTGCAGCGCCCGGATTTTTTTGACGTGGTGGTGGCCAGCAATCTGTTTGGCGACATCCTGAGCGACCTCGGCCCGGCCTGCACCGGCACGATTGGCATTGCACCCAGTGCTAACCTGAATCCGGACCGGAAGTTTCCCTCTCTGTTCGAACCCGTGCATGGCTCGGCGCCCGACATTGCAGGTAAAGGCATTGCAAACCCGATCGGACAAATATGGTGCGGTGCAATGATGCTGGAGTTCCTCGGTCACAAGGACGCGCACGATGCCGTGCTGGCCGCTATAGAGAAAACACTTGAGCCCAAGAGTGGTGCGCCACGCACGGGTGATATTGGAGGCACCGCCAGTACTTCCGATGTGGGCCGTGCGATAGCAAACGCCGTGTAGTTTTGACGACTGCGGCTTTTTTGCAAGGTATCGTAAAAATGTCAGTGTCACCTGCCGGTACCCAAGGGGAAACCGACTAGAATTCGCGTCCGCACTGTTGTAATGCTGCATGTCGTGTTGACACGGTTGATGGACGTGGCTTTAATCACACTCAGCACTACGAGCTGCACACAATGTCACCCCGCCACCTGAAAACCACTGGTACGAGAAATCTGCCAGGGTGCCAAGTGTGGGGCGATCATAAAATTTGAAGAGACGATTCGATTAACTCTGCTTCCTTACAAGGGGTTCTTTGTGAATAAAACCGAACTGATTGAGCACATAGCCAAACACGCTGACATTTCCAAGGCGGCGGCTACCCGTGCACTTGAGTCCACCATTGGCGCGGTCAAGACCACGCTTAAAAAAGGAGGCTCTGTTTCCCTGGTTGGATTTGGTACTTTTGCCGTGGGCAAACGTGCTGCCCGCGTGGGTCGAAACCCCCGTACCGGCGCTGCGATTAAAATCAAGGCTGCCAAGGTGCCAAAGTTTCGTCCAGGCAAGGCATTGAAAGATGCGCTGAACTGATTCAGCGTGGTTTGTTAAGGTTTAGAGGTAGGGAGATTAGCTCAGTTGGTAGAGCGGCGCCTTTACACGGCGTAGGTCGGCGGTTCGAGCCCGTCATCTCTCACCACCCCAACAAAGGCGAACCCAGTGTTCGCCTTTTTGTTTTTTTGTGGAGTGTTAGTCCATGTTCGATTTAGTACGCAAGCACACGAAGATTCTGATGTTTGTGATGTTCTTGCTGATTATTCCTTCATTTGTTTTGTTCGGCGTAGACGGCTACAACCGTTTTCAGGACAAGGGTGAAGCTGTGGCAAAGGTGGCAGGCCACGATGTGACGCAAGGCGAATGGGATGCCGCGCACAAAACCGAAGTGGACCGCATACGCGCTTCGATGCCGACTGTTGATGCCAAGCTGCTGGACTCCCCGGAGGCCCGTTACAACACGCTGGAGCGCCTGGTGCGCGAGCGTGTTCTGGCTGAGGCTGCTGACAAATTGAAATTGCAGACCAGCGATGCACGTTTGGCGCGCGAGCTTCAGCAGAACCCCACCATTGCCTCGTTGCGCCGTCCGGACGGCACGATCAACATGGACAGCTACCGCCAGCTAGCAGCGAGCCAGGGCCTGACCCCGGAGGGCTTTGAAGCGCGGGTGCGCAGAGACCTGTCTGTGAGCCAGGTCGATTCAGGCATTACCGGTAGCGGGTTTGCGGCTGCCGCCCATGCCGGCGTGTCGCTGAATGCATTTTTCGAGAAGCGTGACATTCAGTACGTGCGCCTTGCACCGGCTGACTTTGCCGCGAAGGTATCACCCACGGACGCTGAGATTGAAGCCTTCTACAAAGATAACCAGGCAATGTTTAAGGCGCCAGAGTCGGCGACCATTGAGTATGTCGTGCTGGACGTTGAAGCTATCAAGAAGAACATCACCGTCAACGAAGCAGACCTGAAGTCTTATTACGACCAGAACATCGCGCGCCTTAGCGGCAATGAGGAGCGCCGCGCCAGCCATATTCTGATCAATGCACCCAAGACGGCTCCGGCGGCTGAGCGTGACAAGGCCAAGGCGCGTGCGCAAGAGTTGCTGGCCATTGTGCGCAAGGCACCTGACAGCTTTGCTGATGAAGCGAAAAAGAGTTCTCAGGACACAGGCTCTGCGGCTGCCGGGGGCGATCTCGATTTCTTCGCGCGTGGTGCCATGGTCAAGCCTTTTGAAGATGCTGCCTTCGCCATGAAAAAGGGCGACATCAGTGATGTGGTGGAGTCTGACTTTGGCTATCACATCATCAAGCTGACTGACATCAAGGCACCCAAGCAGAAAACATTTGAAGAATTGCGCGCGGGCATTGAGTCGGACTTGAAGAGCCAACAGGCCAAGGTCAAATTTGCCGAATCTGCTGAAGCGTTCACCAACGGTGTGTACGAGCAGTCCGACAGCCTCAAGCCCGTGGCCGACAAGCTCAAGCTTGAAGTCAAGACGGCCAGCAATCTGGCGCGCTTGCCAAACCCCTCTGTGGCGGGCGTGCTGGCCAATCCCAAGTTTTTGACGGCCATCTTCAGCCCCGACTCCGTGGAGAAAAAGCGCAATACGGAAGCGGTTGAAACAGGCCCAAGCCAGCTCGCGGCTGCACGTATCACGCAGTACACCGCTGCCCGCACCTTGCCGCTTGCGGATGTGCGTACCAGCGTGCGAGACAAAGTGGTTGCTCAGCGGGCCCAGGCGTTGGCGAAGAAAGATGGCATCGAAAAACTGGCTGCCTGGAAGGCTGCACCGGCCACAGCCGCGATGCCAGCGGCGGTTGTCGCCTCTCGCGACCAACCACAGAACGTCCCGCAACCCGTGCTTGAGGCTGCCTTGCGTGCCGACACGGTTACCTTGCCTGCCTGGGTGGGCGTAGACCTTGGCGCAGAGGGCTATGCCATTGCCAAGGTGAATGCTGTGGTGCCCCGGCCAGTGCCGGTGGATGTCACAGCGAAGCAAGAGCGCGCTCAATATTCCCAGATGTGGAGCAGGGCAGAAAGCCTGGCTTACTACAACGTGCTTAAAGAGCGCTACAAGACGCTGATCATCGCGCCCAAGCCCACTCGCAACTCACTGGACCCGCTATAATGTGAGGCTTGCGGTGGCTGTAGCTCAGTTGGTAGAGTCCAGGATTGTGATTCCTGTTGTCGTGGGTTCGAGCCCCATCAGCCACCCCATAAAGACACTGGAAAGCCCGCTATCAATTTGGTAGTGGGCTTTTTTCTTTAGGGTTGCTTGTAGGCAATCTGTAGGCAACTTGTTCAAATACTGCCTATTTAAAACGAAAAAAACCAATGGGTTAGGCTGGGTAAAACCTTTGCAGGAATAGCCACTGAATGTAGTTGTGGCAGGCTTCAAACCAGTGGTCATCCTGTTTGAGGATTTCCGCAAGCATATACGGCCATGACTGTCCGCGTGGCTGCGGTAGTAGAAGGCAAGTAGGCGATGCATTTTTTCCTCTTAATATTGGTTTGTGTTCTTTCCACTTACCCGCCCCGTCTCTTTTGTCATGAATAAACCGCGTCAGGGCATCGCGGTATCTTTATGCGGCCACCATTTCAGGCGTGCGCAGTGTCTCGCCCTTCAACAGCCATTCGAGCGATGAACCCTGAGCGTGTTTCACCAGCACTGCGGGCGCGTGCATCCAAGCGATGCAGCACACGCCGGGGAAGGCTGATGTTCACCCGTTCCAGTGTGTTGTCGAGCATGGCGGGGTCCACCTTCACCAGTGCCCACAACCAACCCTCAAATTCAGGGTGAGCGGTGCGCAGGCTTTCAATGTGTGACGGCGCGGGGATGTCTTGCCCGCCATCAATAGCGGTTTCAATCCATCCGGTAATGGCGTCCTCAGCCTGAATCAAGGCCTCTTCCAGCGTGTCACCAGCTGAAAAACAGCCGGGCAAGTCAGGAACAATCACACCCCAAGCGGTAGAGCTGCTTCCGGGTTCGATGGTGATGGGGTAGCGCATAGCTGGCCTTTTCAGATACCGGCCTGCCGCCGGATGGCTTTGACCAGCCCCAGCCCTAAGTCTTTCTTGGGATGTGGCACCACGACGATACCGGGGCGGCTCGGGTGTTTGAAGATGTGATGCAAACCGTTCACCCGGCCCGTTGCATATCCCGAATCAGGTCAATGCTGGTCATTTGTGTGTATCGTACACATTTGAAGTGTTATGTGCAAGTGCGGTGTCATTGACAACCATAAAACATATGAGCATTGTGGGAATTTTTGCCCCGCACTACAGTTTGTGCGATATTTGAGCTTGGCGGGAAAGCCGGGTGCAGTGTGGTCAGTGCTTCCTGAGCCTCTAGACAGTTGAACAGCACGGAGTGGGCCCCGAATCATGGCAACTTTCTTCAAGCGCGGCTCGGGACTTCAGCGGTCCACGGTAGAGCCTGCGCCTGCGCCGGGGGCTGGCATAGAGGACGAGCCGATCCCGGTTCCAGAAGTCATTGAGAGTGATCCGGACACGGCCTGGGCAATTTGGAAACATACGGTGGAGACGCAGGACAACCCATTCGAATCAACTGAGTCTGCGCCGCTTGCAACGCAGCCGGGGGACCTCAACACCCAGCCAGCGCCTCTGGAAACCCACCCCTTGCCATTGACGCTTGTGCCTCGAAGTTGAGAGTTGACGTGTCGCTGGCTGGGCGGGATTTCAGTTCACCATCACCAGCTTGCCTTTGACCCCACGCGATCCCATGTGCGCGTAAGCGGCCTTGAGGTCTGCC
>JANOAP010000180.1:0-6548 GCA_031411175.1 Rhodoferax sp.
ACCCAATTGAGAAAGCGGTTTGTGCAGTCGCGCGAACTCGCGGCCTTTGATCGGGGTGCTTTTGATGAGTGAGGTGCCGGAGCAAGACGCGGTGGGGCATTGGCAGCCGACGGCAGGCGCCATGTTGCGCCAAGCCCGTGAGGCTGCGGGTCTTCACATTGCCGCATTGGCAGTTTCGCTGAAGGTGCCGGTCAAGAAACTTGAAGCCCTGGAGGCTGACAGGCTGGACCTGCTTCCCGATGCCGTATTTGCGCGGGCGCTGGCGTCCAGCGTGTGCCGGACGCTGAAGGTTGATCCGGCTCTGGTGCTGGCGGCATTTCCGCAATCGACTTTGCCGCGTTTGCACTCGGATGCGAGGGGCATCAACACGCCTTTTTCCACGCCCGGACTGAACCCGCGCGCAACGGTCTGGGAGCAGTTGTCCCGACCGGTCGTGATTGCGGCATTGGCGCTGGTGGTCGGTGCGCTGGTGCTTGTTTTGCTGCCCTCGGTGGAGACGGCTGCCACCTCCGCCGTGGGTACGGTGAGTCCCGCTGTCACATCAACTACCCCGGTATTCCCGGCATCGGTCGCAACACCGGCTCCGCGTTCTGCTGGACAGCCTGTTGCGCCTGAGGTGCCGACCATCGCGGACCCGGCGATTCAGCCCCCGGCCAGTGCGGCCAAGGCGGAAGCCATCGTGCCACCGGCTACGCCGACGCAGTCCTCGGTTGCTGCGCCGGTGGGTGAAGGTGTGGTTGTGTTGACCGCAAAAGCAGCCACGTGGGTTGAGGTCATTGATGCCGGTAGCGCAGTTCAATTGCGAAAAGTGCTGGTGGCGGGCGAAAAGGTGGGCGCATCGGGCAGGCTTCCCCTCGTGGTCACCGTGGGGCGGGCCGATGCCACCGAGGTACAGGTTCGCGGCAAGGCGTTCGATCTGGCCCCGATCAGCAAGAACAACGTAGCCCGTTTCGAGGTGCGCGAGTGAATTCAGGTCTTCCTATCGAGTCTTCCGCTGCGGCGGTGCGGCGTTCACGGCAAGCCAGCGTGGTCTGGGGCAGTCGTGTCGTCACCGTGGGTGGGGATGCGCCGGTGCGCATCCAGTCCATGACCAATACCGACACCGCAGATGCCATTGGCACGGCGATTCAGGTGAAGGAATTGGCCCTCGCAGGGTCCGAGATGGTTCGCATCACGGTGAACACGCCCGAAGCAGCTCAGGCCGTTCCGTACGTCAGGGAGCAGCTTGACCGCATGGGCGTTGATGTCCCGCTGATTGGCGACTTTCATTACAACGGACACCGTTTGCTCACAGATTTTCCGGCCTGTGCCGAAGCACTGTCCAAATACCGCATCAACCCTGGCAATGTCGGCAAGGGCGACAAACACGACCGGCAATTCAGCCAGATGATTGAGGCGGCGCTGCGCTGGAACAAGCCGGTCCGGATTGGTGTCAATTGGGGCAGTCTGGACCAGGAACTCCTGGCCGGGCTCATGGATCAGAACAGCCGTCGCGCCGTGCCGTGGGATGCCAAGCCGGTGATGTACGAAGCCTTGATCACCTCGGCGCTTGAATCGGCCCGCCGTGCCGAGGCACTGGGAATGAATGGCAGTCAGATCCTTTTGTCCTGCAAGGTCAGCGGGGTTCAAGACCTGGTTTCTGTCTATCGCGAACTGGCCAAGCGTGCGGACTACCCCTTGCATCTTGGCCTTACCGAAGCGGGCATGGGCACCAAGGGCACCGTGGCATCAACTACGGCGCTGTCCATCCTGTTGCAGGAAGGTATTGGGGACACGATCCGCGTCTCGCTGACCCCGGCACCGGGTGAAGCGCGAACCCAGGAAGTGGTTATCGCTGCCGAGATTTTGCAGGCGCTCGGTTTGCGCACCTTTGTGCCCAGCGTCACGGCGTGCCCGGGTTGCGGGCGCACCACCAGCACCACATTCCAGGAGCTCACCAAACAGATTGATGACTTCCTGAGAGCACAGATGCCGGTCTGGCGCAGCAAGTATCCCGGTGTGGAGAAGCTGAAGGTCGCTGTGATGGGCTGCATCGTCAACGGGCCTGGCGAAAGCAAGCATGCCGACATTGGCATTAGCTTGCCCGGTACCGGTGAGGCACCTGCGGCCCCTGTTTTCATCGACGGCGAAAAGCGCATGACCTTGCGTGGTGGCGCCATTGCGAAAGAGTTTCAGCAGGTCGTCGAAAACTACATTGAAAAGCGGTTTGGTGCGCAAGTCACCGAGTCCGCAAACTGAATTCGAAAATGGCTGAAAAACTGAGCTCTGTCAAGGGCATGAACGACGTGCTGCCGCAGGATTCGGCGCAATGGGAGTGGCTGGAGGACCGTGTGCGTAACTTGATGGGGCGCTATGCCTATCGCAGCATCAGGACGCCGATTGTGGAGCCCACTGCGCTGTTCGTGCGTGGAACCGGCGAGACCACCGATATCGTCGAGAAGGAAATGTATTCCTTTGAGGACCGGCTCAATGGCGAGCACATTACCCTGAGGCCAGAGAACACACCTGGCGTGGTGCGCGCGGCCATTCAGCACAACCTGACCTATGACGGCGGTAAGCGCCTTTTTTACATGGGGCCGATGTTTCGCCATGAACGGCCCCAGCGGGGCCGGTACAGGCAGTTTTATCAGCTTGGGGCAGAGGCACTGGGCTTTGCCGGGCCTGAAGTTGATGCCGAACTCATGCTGATGGTGCACGAACTCTTTGGTTCACTGGGGCTGAAAAACGTACGGGTTGAACTCAACAGCCTTGGTGTGCCGGCGGAACGTCAGGCGCACCGGGCTGCATTGATTCACTATTTTGAGCAGCATCGCGACCAGTTGGATGCCGAGGCACAACGCCGTCTTCACCTGAACCCGCTCCGAATTCTGGACACCAAGAATCCGGGCATGCAGGCGCTGGTGGAGAGCGCACCTCAGCTTCTGGATTTTCTGGGTGAGGCTTCGCTGAAACACTTCAACACCGTGAAGAATCTGCTGACGGCCTGTGGTGTGAGCTGGACCGTCAACCCACGACTCGTGCGCGGCCTTGACTACTACAGCCACACGGTTTTTGAATTCGTCACCAGCGAGCTGGGAGCCCAGGGCACGCTGTGCGGTGGCGGCAGATACGACGGCCTGTTTGAGTTGCTGGGCGGCAAACCAACGCCTGCGGTAGGCTGGGGCATGGGGCTTGAGCGCGTTCTGGAGCTGATCAAGGAGCAGGGCGCTGCGCAGGCGGCGCCGGTGCCTGATGCCTATGCGGTCATTCCCGATGCGCTGGCGCTGCCAGTGGCGATGAAAACACTGCAGGCGCTGCGGGCATCCGGGGTCAGTGTCCAGATGCATGCCGGCACTGTAGAAGGCATGGGCAGCATGAAGTCTCAGTTCAAGCGGGCTGACAGCAGCGGAGCCCGTTTTGCGCTGATTTTTGGCAACGATGAACTTGCCAAAAACACGGTCACAGTCAAGTCTCTGCGCGATGGCGATGGCGCTCAAGTCAGGCAGTCACTGAATGCCATTCCCGAATGGGCCGGCACCCTACAATCGCGCACCTAACCGATCATTTCCATGGCAAATCATTTAGACCTTGAAGAACAAGAGCAACTCGACCAGCTCAAACATTTCTGGAAGCAGTACGGCAACCTCATCACCTGGGCGCTGATCGTTGTGCTGGGCGCGTTCGCGGCCTGGAATGTTTACCAGCGCTGGCAACTGAGCCAGGCCACGCAGGCTGCAGCGCTGTTTGACGAGGTTGACCGCGTCGTGAAAGCGGGAGATGTGAGCAGGGTGGATCGTGTCTTTGCGGACATGAAGGATAAATTTCCCGGCACCACCTATGCACAGCAGGCGGGCCTGATGGTCGCCAAAACCTACTTTGAGGCTGGCAAGCCTGACGAAGCCAAGGCCGCCTTGAACTGGGTTGCTGAAAAATCGTCCGACGAGGGCTACCAGGCCATCGCCAGGTTGCGTCTTGCCGGTGTCTTTGTGGAATCCAAAGCTTACGACGACGCGCTGAAGCAGCTAGCCGGTACATTCCCCGCCGAGTTTGCGGCGCTGGTGGCCGACAGAAAAGGTGATATCTACGTGTTGCAAGGCAAAAAAAATGAGGCGAGGGCCGAGTTTGAAAAAGCCTACAAGGCATTTGACGCTCGCGCCGACTACCGGCAACTCGTGGAGTTCAAATTGAATGCGCTGGGCGTGAATCCCAAGCCTGACACGCCTGTGGCTGCTTCGGAAGGAAAAAAGTGAGTTCCAAGATTAATCTCTGGGTGAGTGCAGGCCGGGCCGTAGGTGCTCTGGTTGCTGTTTGTCTGGTGGCGGCCTGTTCCAGCACACCCGACGGGCCGAAACCCACGGAACTCGGTCCAAACGCCGCGCTGCTGGGTGTCCGCCTGGCGTGGAGTTCCAAAATCGGTGATGTCAACTTTCCGATGGACGTCAAAGTCACGGGCAATACCGTCACGCTTGCCAGTTCCAGCGGCGTCGTCGCCGCGATCGACGCGCGCACCGGTGGCGACATCTGGCGCGCGTCACTCGGTACGCCACTCGCTGCAGGTGCGGGCAGCGACGGTCGCTATGCCGCCGTGGTAACACGCAACAATGAGCTGGTGGTGCTGGATGCCGGGCGCGAGTTGTGGCGGCAGAAGCTGGGCGCCTTGAGCTACACCGCGCCGCTGGTGGCCGGTGCACGGGTTTTTCTGCTGGCTGCCGACCGGTCTGTGACCGCATTCGATGCCCAATCGGGCCGGAAACTCTGGAGCCAGTCCCGCCAGGGTGAAGCCCTGGTCTTGCGACAAGCCGGTGTATTGCTGGCGGTCGGCGACACGCTGGTGGTTGGCATGTCGGGTCGGCTCGTCGGTATGAACCCGCAAAACGGCAATAGCCGCTGGGAGGCACCGGTCGCTATTGCCCGTGGAACCAATGATGTTGAGCGCCTGGTTGATCTGGTAGCCCACGTGAGCCGCGATGGCGACAGCGTTTGTGTGAGAGCGTTCCAGGCGGCCGTTGGCTGTGTCAACGCGACGCGGGGAACCGTGCTTTGGACCAAGCCAGCGTCTGGTTCTGAAGGTCTTCATGGCGACGACCGTTTTGTATTTGGTACCGAAAGTGATGGAAAAATCGTCGCCTGGCGCCGCGTTGATGGAGAAAACGCCTGGTCCTCTGAGCGCCTCAAATACCGGGGTTTGACGGCCCCTCTGGCTGTGGGCCGCTCTATTGCCGTTGGCGACAACACTGGTCTGGTGCATCTGTTGTCGCGTGAAGATGGCTCGCCCCTGAATCGCGTCAGCACGGATGGCACGGCTGTGGCGGCGGCGCCCGTGCTGGCCGGGGACACGTTGGTGGTGGTGACCCGCAGCGGCGGTGTTTTCGGTTTCAAACCCGAATAATGGCTGACTAGGCAAACTTACCATCATGAAACCAGTTTTAGCCTTGGTGGGTCGCCCCAACGTCGGTAAATCGACGCTTTTCAACCGCCTGACCAAAACCCGCGACGCCATCGTTGCAGATTTCCCGGGTTTGACCCGCGACCGTCACTATGGCAACGGCAAGCTTGGCAAGCATGAGTTCATCGTCGTGGACACGGGTGGCTTTGAGCCTGACGCAACCAGTGGCATTTACAAGGAGATGGCGAAGCAGACGCGCCAGGCGGTAGCTGAGGCCGATGTGGTGATCTTCGTGGTCGACGCGCGCGAGGGTATCTCGGCCCAGGACCATGAAATTGCCAAGTACCTGCGACGCCTTGACAAACCAAGCCTGCTGGTCGCCAACAAGGCTGAAGGTATGTCCGAAGGCTCCCAATTCGTCGAATTTTTCGAGTTGGGCCTGGGCAAGGTTTACCCGGTTTCGGCGGCCCATGGCCAGGGTACCCGTGATCTGGTTGAGCTGGCGCTGGAAACACTGAACCTGCCCGACGTGGACGACGCTGAGCCTGATACCGAGCCCGGTGTCATCAAGCTGGCGGTTGCCGGTCGTCCCAATGTGGGCAAGTCAACCTTGATCAACACCTGGCTGGGCGAAGAGCGGCTGGTTGCGTTTGACCAGCCGGGTACCACACGGGATGCTATTTCGGTCCCCTTTGAGCGCAACGGTCAGCGGTTCGAGTTGATTGACACTGCAGGCCTGCGCCGCAAGGGCAAGGTTTTCGAGGCCATTGAAAAGTTCTCGGTGGTCAAGACCCTTCAGGCCATTGAATCGGCCAGCGTCGTCTTGCTTTTGATTGACGCAACGCAGGGCGTGACAGATCAGGATGCGCACATTGCCGGGTACATCCTTGAGAGCGGGCGTGCGGTGGTTTTGGCTATCAATAAATGGGATGCGGTGGATGAATACCAGCGCGAACTGGTGAAGCGCTCGATTGAGACTCGGCTGCCATTTCTCAAATTCGCCACCATGCACCTTATTTCGGCCCAGAAACGGCAGGGGTTGGGGCCGCTGTGGAGCTCCATCGCGCAAGCCTACAAGGCCGGCAACTGCAAGATGTCTACGCCGGTGTTGACTCGCCTGCTGCTGGAAGCGGTTCAATTTCAGAGCCCCAAGCGCGCAGGCATGTACCGGCCCAAGCTGCGG
>JANOAP010000181.1:0-4934 GCA_031411175.1 Rhodoferax sp.
GTTGTCTCCGACGGCACTTTGACCCCCGAGGCGCTGGCGCAACGTGCCAGCAAAAACGGCGTGCAGCTGTGGGCCCTGACCGATCACGACGAAATTGGCGGCCAGCACCGCGCTGCGGCAGCGGCCCGGGCCAATGGCATGAAGTACGTCACCGGCACCGAAATATCTGTCACTTTCATTGGCACCACGGTCCATATCGTCGGCCTGGGGTTCAACCCCGACGACCCCCGCATGAAAGCCGGTTTGATCAAAACCCGGGGCGGTCGTCGTGAGCGCGCCCTGGAAATGTCCCAGGGGCTCGAAAAAGTAGGCATCAAGGGCGCTTTTGAAGGTGCCCTGAAGTTTGTGGGCAATCCCGACCTGATTTCACGCACCCACTTTGGGCGTTTTCTGGTGGAGTCCGGTGTTTGCAAAGACACCAACGAGGTGTTTCGCAAGTACCTCACCGAAGGCAAGCCCGGTTATGTCGAGCACCGCTGGGCCAACCTGCGGGAAGCCGTGACCTGGATCACCCAGGCCGGTGGCGTGGCCGTGATTGCACACCCCGCGCGCTACAAGTTTTCGACCAACGAAGAGTTTGCGCTGTTCACCGAATTCAAGGCGCTGGGCGGCAAGGCCGTCGAAGTGGTCACCGGCAGCCACACCGCAGCTGAATACGTGACTTACGCGGAAACCGCGCTGGAGTTTGGTCTGGCCGCATCGCGCGGGAGTGACTTTCACAGCCCGGACGAGTCTCACACTGACCTGGGCACCCTGCCCTACCTGCCCGGCAACCTCACGCCCGTCTGGGACTTGCTGGCGGACCGAATCCAGTGAACAGACGACACAAGCCCCGGCCCCAGAACGTTCTGGCTGGTATCGGTCTTGTGCTGGCAGCGGTGGCCTGCTTTGCCACGCTGGACACCACCACCAAGTTCGTCAGCACCGGCGTGCCGCTCTTGATGGCGCTGTGGTTCCGCTATGCGTTCCAGGCCGTCGCTACCACGCTGGTCGTCTTGCCGCTGCGCGGCCTGCAGGTGTTCCAGACCAATCATCCCCGCTACCAATTACTTCGCGGGTTGCTGCTGATGTGCTCGACCATGCTGGCCTTTTTCAGCCTGAAGCACACACCGGTGGCAGAGTTCACTGCCATCGTGATGTTGACTCCCCTGGTCATCACCGTGCTGGCGGCCTTCAAGCTGCGTGAAAAGGTCTCGGTGATGCGCTGGCTGCTGGTGATTGGCGGCTTTGTTGGCACCCTGATCATCATTCGCCCTGATGGCGACGACTTCAACTGGGCCCTGCTGCTGCCGCTGGCACTGGTGGCCACCAGTGCGTGGTTTCAGATCCTCACCAGCAAAATGGCCCGCACCGAAGACCCCATCACCATGCACTTCTACACCGGCTGGGTGGGCACCCTGGTGGTGTCCCTGGCCTTGCCCTTCGTCTGGACCCGCATTGACTCACTTACCCTTTGGGGCGCCATGTTCATCGTGGGGCTGGCGGGCACGGTGGGGCATTTCTTGCTGATCCTGGCCTACCAACGTGCGCCGCCCGCCACGCTGACGCCCTACCTGTATGGCCAGATTGCATTTGCCATGCTCGGTGGCTGGCTGGTGTTTTCGCAGGTTCCTGATTTCTGGTCACTGATCGGCATTGGCATGATTGCGGCGTGTGGTGGCGTAGGTGCCTGGCTGACAGTCAGGGAGTCGCGCGTTAGGCTGGAGCACGTTGAATCCTGATGCAACCCCCCACAAGAACCTGATCCATGGCCCAATATTTCGAAGTCCACCCCGAGAACCCGCAAGCCCGTCTGCTCAAGCAGGCCGTGGCCCTGCTGGAAAAAGGCGGCATTGTGGCTGTGCCCACTGACTCCAGTTACGCGCTGGTCTGCCACCTTGACGACAAGGCCGCCGCTGACAACTTGCGCCGCATCCGAGGTGTGGACGACAAGCACCATTTGACCCTGCTGTGCCGCGATCTGAGCGAGTTGGCCAATTACGCCCGCGTGGACAACAAGCAGTTTCGGCTGCTGAAGTCCGCCACGCCCGGCCCCTACACCTTCATTCTGGAAGCCAGCAAGGAAGTGCCACGCCGCGTGAGCCACCCGCAGCGCAAGACCATTGGCCTGCGGGTGCCCGACCATAAAGTGCTCAGCGAGCTGCTAGCCCTTCACAATGGGCCTTTTCTAGCTACTACTTTGATAGCGCGAGGCGAAACCGAGCCGCTTAACGATGCGCACGATATCCGTGACCGCTATGAGCACGACGTGGTCGCCGTGATTGACGCGGGTGCCTGCCCCATGGAAGCCACCACCGTGGTGGACCTGACGGGATCAGAGCCAGTGGTGATTCGCGAAGGGCGCGGGCCCTTGTCCGCGCTGGGGCTGTGACGCCAACCACCGCCTGCAAACAGGCACTCTGAGACAATTCACCCCATGGATATTGCCAACCTCGTTCAAACCGTTCTGATCTACGCCCTGCCGGTGCTGTTTGCCATCACCGTGCATGAGGCCGCGCACGGCTATGCAGCACGGCACTTTGGCGACAACACCGCTTACGCGCTGGGGCGCATCACGCTGAACCCGCTCAAACACATCGACCCGGTGGGCACCATCCTGATGCCGCTGATGCTTTATTTCGCCACCTCGGGCGCCTTTTTGTTCGGCTATGCCAAGCCCGTGCCGGTGCGCTTTGGCAATTTACGCAACCCCAAGCGCGACATGATCTGGGTGGCGCTGGCGGGGCCGGGTGCCAACCTGATCCAGGCCATTATCTGGGGCGTGTTGCTGTACCTGCTGGTGGGCACGGGCATGACGGAGCCCTTTTTCGTCAAGATGTGCCAGGGCGGCATGCTGGTCAATGTGGTGATGTTTGCGTTCAACCTGTTCCCGCTGCCACCGCTGGATGGCGGGCGCATTCTGGTGGGCCTGCTGCCCTACCGCCAGGCCGAGCTGGTGTCACGCATTGAGCCCTGGGGCTTCTTCATTGTGATGGGGCTTGTGGTGGCGGGCATTGTCAGCAAGCTCTGGATGCAACCGGTGATGGCGCTGACCTTTGGCCTGCTGGATATTGTTTTGGCCCCGCTGGCCTGGCTGGTTCGTTAAGCTTTTCTGCCTTAAAAATTGTTATGAATTCTGTGCGCTTCCTGACCGGCATCACCCCGTCCGGCACGCCCCATCTGGGCAACTACGTCGGCTCTATCCGCCCGTCTGTGCAGGCCAGCAGGCGCGCCGACGTTGAGAGCTTCTATTTTTTGGCCGACTACCATGCGCTGATCAAGGTTGAAGACCCCGCGCGCATCCAGCGCTCCACGCTGGAGATTGCCGCAAGCTGGCTGGCTGCGGGGCTGGACCCTGAACGCGTCACGTTTTACCGCCAGTCTGATATCCCCGAGATCCCGGAACTCACCTGGTTTTTGACCTGCGTCACCGGCAAGGGCATCTTGAACCGCGCGCATGCCTACAAGGCAGCCGTGGACAAGAATACAGAAGCCGGTGCGGACCCCGAGACCGACATCACGGCCGGCCTTTTCATGTACCCGGCACTCATGGGTGCCGACATCTTGATGTTCAACGCGCACAAAGTGCCTGTGGGGCGCGACCAGGTCCAGCATATCGAGATGGCGCGCGACATGGCCGCCAGCTTCAACCACCGTTACGGCGAGCACTTCACGCTGCCCGAGGCGGCCATTGAAGAATCTGTCGCCACGCTGCCCGGGCTGGATGGCCGCAAGATGAGCAAGAGCTACGACAACACCATCCCGCTGTTTGCCTCGCGCGAGCAGCTGAAAAAGCTCATTGCCGGCATCGTGACCGACTCACGCGCACCGGGCGAGCCCAAAGCCGTGGAAGGCTCGGCGCTGTACCAAATCTACCAGGCGTTTGCCAGCGAAGAAGAAAGCGCGTCATTGCGCAAGGCCTACGCCACTGGCATAGGCTGGGGCGACGCCAAGCAGATTTTGCTGGAACGCATTGACCTGGAGGTCGGCCCCATGCGCAACACCTATCAGGCGCTGATCAACGACCCCGGCAAGATCGAAGCCATCCTGCTGGCGGGTGCCACCAAAGCCCGCAAGCTGGCCACACCTTTCGCAACACGCCTGCGCCATGCGGTGGGCCTGCGCGACCTGCGCAGCGAGACCAGTGCAAAAGGAGGCAAAGGTAGCAAAGCGGTGAAGGCTGCTGTGCCGAGCTTCAAGCAGTACCGCGAGGCTGATGGCAAGTTTTACTTCAAGCTGAATGATTCGCAAGGCAATCTTCTGCTGCAAAGCCTGGGCTTTGATTCACCCAAAGACGCGGGCCAGGCCATACGACAGTTGCAAAGCGCGGGGCCACAGGCATTGGCCTCGCTGGCGACGCACGTGAACTTTGCGGAGGGCGTTGGGGCCGCTGAGGTGAACACCGCGCTGCAGCAGTTGCTGGACGCCAGCTAAGGCACGCGCCACTGCTACAATCGTGACCGCTGGAGAGGTGGCAGAGTGGCCGAATGTACCTGACTCGAAATCAGGCGTACCGCAAGGTACCGTGGGTTCGAATCCCACCCTCTCCGCCAATGATTGATATAAGTTGTTGATTTTTAAAGACTTTTTAAAAACCTACTTAGAAACCCATCAGACAACCCATCAAAAGCAAAGATGGCTGGCGGGTTTGGGCCACTCGGCACCGTTTTCTGTTGTAGGGCCGCTATGAACGTCAAATCTACTTTGTTGGCCGTGCTTCTGTTTACAGGTGCGAGTGCCAATGCTGGATTCGTTTCGGCCACTTGGACCGATGTCGGGTCACCAACTCAAGAATCTTTCGTCACGCTCTACGCAATTGGGGCTAGTGATGGCCCGCAAACTTTCGCCCCGCTGCCGTACCCGACCGTCACCAACCTAACCGCTGGTGGAATTTCCGAGCCTGCACAGATAGAGTCAACTTTGACATTCTTACCTGACGCCCTCGGGATCGATTT
>JANOAP010000182.1:0-1704 GCA_031411175.1 Rhodoferax sp.
ATGTGCTGCGCCGCCAGATGGTGCGCAACCTGCGCAAGCCGCTGGTCATCATGACGCCCAAGTCGCTGCTGCGCGCCAAGGATGCGGCATCACCCTTGAGCGAGTTCACCAAAGGTGGCTTCCAGACGGTGATTCCCGAGAGCCGCGAAGAAGTCATCAAACGCGCCGACAAGGTCAAACGGGTGGTGGCCTGCTCCGGCAAGGTGTACTACGACCTGGCCCGCCGCCGTGAAGAAAACAGCCATGACGACACCGCCCTGCTGCGCGTGGAACAGTTGTACCCGTTCCCGCACAAGGCGTTTGCTGCCGAGCTGAAAAAGTACCCCAACGCGACCGACATCGTATGGTGCCAGGACGAGCCGCAAAACCAGGGCGCGTGGTTCTTTGTGCAGCATTACATCCACGAAAACATGGTGGATGGCCAGCGTCTGGGTTACTCCGGCCGCGCCGCCTCTGCATCACCGGCGGTGGGTTACTCGCACTTGCACCAGGAGCAGCAAAAAGCGCTGGTGGACGGCGCTTTCGGTAAGCTCAAGGGCTTTGTGCTGACCAAGTAAGAACACATAAAAAGTTTAGGAATTGATATGGCTATCGTAGAAGTAAAAGTGCCCCAACTGTCCGAATCAGTGGCCGAGGCGACCATGTTGCAGTGGAAGAAGAAGGTGGGGGATGCCATCACCATTGACGAAATCCTGATCGAGATTGAAACTGACAAGGTCGTGCTGGAAGTGCCAGCGCCCGCTGCCGGTGTGCTGGCTGAAATCCTGGTGGCCGACGGCGGTACGGTGGCTGCCGAGCAATTGATTGCGCGCATCGACACTGAAGGCAGGGCCAGTGCGGCTGCCCCGGTTGCAGCCTCTGCCGTGGCCGCGTCGGCACCCACGCCAACAGCCCCGGCGGCCAGCGCCTCCATGGCGGGTGTTGCCATGCCCGCAGCTGCCAAGCTGATGGCAGACAACAACCTGGCGGGTGGCTCAGTCGCTGGCACGGGCAAAGATGGCCGTGTCACCAAGGGCGATGTGCTGGGGGCTGTGGCCTCGGGTGCAGCTCCTAAAACAGTAGCTGCTGTAGCAATACCCACGGGGGCTCCAGTCGTTTCCTTGCCTCAAGTGGCGACTCCCAAGCTCAACCTTGGTGATCGCCCTGAGCAGCGCGTGCCCATGAGCCGTCTGCGTGCCCGCATTGCCGAGCGCCTGCTGCAATCCCAGTCCACCAACGCCATTCTGACCACCTTCAACGAGGTCAACATGGCCCCGGTGATGGACATGCGCAAGCGTTTCCAGGAGAAGTTCGAGAAAGAACACGGCGTGAAGCTGGGCTTCATGAGTTTCTTCGTCAAAGCCGCTGTGCATGCCTTGAAGAAGTACCCGGTGCTCAACGCGTCGGTGGATGGCAACGATGTGGTCTACCACGGCTTCTTCGACATCGGCATCGCCGTGGGCTCGCCCCGTGGCCTCGTCGTGCCGATTTTGCGCAATGCCGACCAGATGAGTTTTGCCGACATCGAGAAAAAGATTGCCGAATTTGGCCAGAAAGCCAAAGACGGCAAGCTGGGCATTGAAGACATGACCGGCGGCACCTTCTCCATCAGCAACGGCGGCACCTTTGGCTCCATGATGTCCACCCCCATCATCAACCCGCCGCAAAGCGCGATTCTGGGCGTGCACGCCACCAAAGACCGCGCCATGGTGGAAAACGGTGTGG